>DASXUJ010000048.1 GCA_036504895.1 Syntrophorhabdaceae bacterium | reverse complement strand
TAATTTTCTGACAGGGAGGTGGTGGCGTCGACAAAAAAACTTCAGGAGGCTTATCATGTTATGGACCATTGCGATAATATTGCTAGTTCTATGGCTTCTCGGATTGATCACTAGCTACACTCTGGGCGGTTTTATCCATATCATTCTGGTGATCGCCATTATCGTCCTTATTTTAGGATTCTTCAGGGGACGAAGAGTGTAGAAAGGGGCGGCGGACACGCCCGAAAGACGAAGAGGACGATCGATCGGACCGGCACGAAGAGAGGCCTATCGGTTGTCCTCTATATCTTTTACATATAGGCTCCGGGGACAGAAGCATGTCATTTGAACATCATTCCAGGAGGTGGGTCCGGATGGAAACACGTCAAGAATATGAAGATAAGCTGGAAACCAGGCTGCGGGAATGGAGTGGGGAAATCGATCTCCTCAGGGCCAAAGCGGCCGATGCGAACGCGGAAGGCCGGATTGAGTACAACAGGATGATCGAGCACCTCGAACATAAACAGCGCCAGGCGAGAATGAGGCTCGAGAACCTCAAAACAGCCGATGAGGATGCATGGGAAGATCTGAGGATCGACAGTGAAGAGACGTGGAACGATCTCAAGACAGCATTTGAACATGCCATGTCAAAATTTGCATGAGGTGAATCCCTTTAGTAAAATCTTATTGATTGCATGTAAAGAGACATAGCCTTGCCGTAATATTCCTGAGGGGGCCGGACCCTTCCCCGGCCCCCTCTTTCCATTCTTATCTGCCCGAGCCGGTTGCGCCGCCCGAAGATCCTCCCATGGAGCCGGTGCTGGGGCCACTCATGGAGGAGCCGCTGGCCGGTCCGCTCGAGGAGGAGCCGGTGCCGGGCTGGTTCATCGATCCGGTTCCCGTATCACTCGTGGTCCCTGTGTCCGGCTGATTCATGGTCCCTGTGTCCGGCTGATTCATGGAGCCGGTGCCCGTGGAACCCGTGGCTGACTGATCTACACTATCGCTGCGGCTCTGTGAATCGGACCTGGTATACCCAGAATCACCCGCAGCTGCCAACGGACCTACTCCTGCAAAGAGCACACATAATGCAACTGCCGATATTGCGATAAGCTTATTCATACTTGTCTCCTTAAATTTGGTTTTCAATCAAGCCTCTTTCCCGTTATACAACCCGTTCGCGACCAGCCTTTAGTGGAGAAGCATCAGTCGGGGGTCCTCGTGCAGTTCGGGGTAGTCTTTTTATTTGCTGCGTCGACTACTCCATCTTCATCCCGGATATCCGCCCTTCTTTATTGCGTGGGGCGCCCGTCCGTCCGGAAACAACTCGCCCCGCAGCTTTACTGCCGGCGAGACTCCTGGAAATATTTTTTCACTTGCGCGGGTACGTGTGAAGATCGGATGAATTGAGAGGGTGCATCGAGGCGGACTGCACGAGGAAGTGCGCGTGATACCTATCCGTATATAAATTTCCAAGCCTATGTGGCAATTTCTCAAATCATATCTGCACCTCCTTCATTTCTTCGTCCACGTTCCCATGGACACCATCTTCTCCTTTCTATCTACCTGTGAAGTAGCCGGGTGTCCTGTCACGGCCGGGATTTTGGTCCCGGCCGGACACGCGGGACTACTTCACCATCAGGCTATTCTTCACCGACTGCACGCCTGCTACGCTTCGTGCAATCTGCCCTGCTCTGTTCACGGAATCACGGGTGTCGACCCAGCCGCTCAGGAGCACCACGCCCTTCCGGGTTTCGACGCTGATCTCGAATGATTTCAGGATATCATCCTTCGCCAAAAGGGCTTTTACTTTTGTGGTGATGACCGAGTCGTCCACGTAATCTCCGGTACTTTCCTGCTTGGGCGTGGACCCGCAAGCAGCTAAGGCAGCGACAAACATAAGAAGGATCAACAGGTGGATAAGCATGTTCTTTCGTTTCATGACGTCATACCTCCTTTGAAGTGTTATTCATGGCGACTGGTGGACCACATGATCGCCTGTTCTTAAAACTAAATAGGTACTCCGGCGCTTGATGTCAATAGCGCAAAAATTCCGTCCTGCAAAGGATGAATTCCTTCAATATCATCAGCCGAAAAGTTCTCCCCATACCTTCTCCACGGCTTGACGCGGCAGAGCTTCAATGATTACCGTGTCTCTATGAGATTAGAGAAAGGAGGAGCCATGGCTCCATTAAACTAAAGCGTCCGGTGTTGCAAACCATTCAGCTTCCATTCACCCTCTCCTGCTATTGATCAAAGCACTCATTATGAACTCGATCGGCTGATTTCCACGCATGGGCATTCGTTCAGAGGAGCCCGAAGGAAACAAGACCCGCTTCAGGAACATCTTTCGCGCGGTAATTGCGGGGGATAGAGTTTCTGAAGACTAAACACCTATTAAAGGAGGAAATTGTGAGAACAGAAGAGAGTAGCTCAGGCATGGGATCAGGTTTGTCTTTTCTTATGGGAGCCGCCATCGGCGCCGGAGTCGCGCTGCTTGTGGCGCCGAAGTCCGGTCGGGAGACAAGGGAGAAGCTGAAAGCAATGGCGGGGGATGCGAAGGAGAAGACAGGAAAATACTATGATGATATGAAAGGCGGGGTATCTGAAGCAGCGCAGAAGGCACAGACATATTATGAAGCAGGCAAAGAGTCTATGAAGTCGGCGGCCGAAGCAGGGGCCGAGACCCTGAAGAAGAATCTTTCGGACCGCGGGGAGCCGTCAGGTCAGATATGAAAAGAAGGGTAGACTTGCCCGGCGCTTGCCGCAGGGAGGGTCAAGACTTCAGGGATGGAGCAGGCGTGTCGGCATATAATGCGTACGGGGCAGTTCTCCAATTATTTGCACACGGTGCCGTCATGGGAGGCATGGCTTACCGGATGGAGCCGTATCTTATTAAGGAGGAAAAATCATGGCAAAATACAGAGGAGTGCTTTCATGTTCCACTCTGGCGGGAGATGCAGTAAGAAATCAAGCGGGTGAAGACCTGGGCAATGTCGAAGAGATCATGATCAACCTTGAAACAGGTACCGTTGCCTATGTCGTTCTCAGCTTCGGAGGTATTCTGGGCGTGGGAGACAAGCTGTTCGCGGTCCCTTGGAAAGCCTTCAGTATTTCAGAGGAAGAGCACAAGTTCATACTCGATGTACCCCGGGAGCGGCTTGAAAACGCACCCGGCTTCGATAAAGACAACTGGCCCGATACGAGTGACCCCATGTGGAATACGAATACCGAATCGTACTGGCAAAAGGCGATGTAAATGGCTGAAGCCCCCGGTGTCGTGGCCGGGGGCTTTGCTTCACCTGGAGGAGGAACAGATGAAAGCATTAGTCTATCGTGGCGCCTATGACGTCAGGATTGAAGATAAACCCGACCCGAAAATAGAACATCCTGAAGATGCAATATTAAAGGTAACCACCACGGCCATCTGCGGGTCCGATCTCCATCTCTATCACGGGAGCGTGGAGGGAATGGAGCCCGGCCAAACCCTCGGCCATGAATTTATGGGCATCATTCAGGAAGTGGGGCCGGAGGTCCACGAGGTAAAGGGGGGAGACAGGGTCGTCATTCCCTTCAATATCAGTTGCGGACG
Source organism: Syntrophorhabdaceae bacterium (assembly GCA_036504895.1). Lineage (NCBI taxonomy): Bacteria > Pseudomonadati > Thermodesulfobacteriota > Syntrophorhabdia > Syntrophorhabdales > Syntrophorhabdaceae > Syntrophorhabdaceae bacterium. The sequence continues at coordinate 98,617 of DASXUJ010000048.1, read as the reverse complement.
CTGCCGGTTCTGTCGCCACCAGTTATGGTCCCAATGCGATAGGTCGAATCCCAACGGTGAAGTGGGGGCGGCCTTCGGCTATACCCAGAAGCTCGGGGGGTTCGATGGAGGACAGGCGGAATATGTCCGGGTGCCCTATGCCAATACGGGTCCCCTGCTCGTGCCCGAGGGGCTGACCGACGAGCAGGTGATCTTTCTTTCCGATATCTTCCCCACCGGTTATTTCGGGGCCGATATTGCAAACGTTCAACCCGGAGATGACGTGACCGTTTTCGGGGCCGGTCCCGTCGGTTATTTTGCGGTATTGAGCGCCTTCCTGCGCGGAGCCGCCCGGGTCTTCTCTGTTGACCGTGAGCCCGACAGACTCGCGAAAACAGGCGCCCTCGGTGCCGAAGTAATCAATTTCAGCAAAACCGATCCCGTGGAATTCGTTCACGATGCGACCAAAGGCGCCGGCACGGTCTGCATAGATGCGGTAGGTTATGAGGCGGTCGGACACCGGCAATCGCCGCAGGTCAAGAAGCCCGCCTACGAGGGGCAAAATCCCGTGCAGATATTCATGTGGATTGCAAAGGTGGCCCGAAAATTCTCCACCGTCGGAGTCCCGGGTGTTTATCTCGGCGCCTACGACCAGTTCCCGTTTGGCGACCTCTTTAACCGGGAGATCCAGATACGGATGGGCCAGTGTCCCGTGAAGAATTACAACGAGCAGCTGCTCCATCTGATCGAGACCGGCCGTTGCGACACGACGAAGATAATAAGTCACTGCGTCAAGCTCCAGGAAGCACCCCAGGCATACGAGATGTTCGATAAAAAAGCGAACGGTGCGACCAAGGTGATAATGAAGCCTTAAATGACCTGGGGCCGGATCGGGACTTACCGTGCGAGCCGACCACCACCCGTGTGGAACAGAACGCAAAGGGAGGAGGACCTCTCCTCTTCCACTTGACTTTTTTCCTCCCTCTGACCATCTTTTCCGCTAGAGGGACGGAATGGTTGGCACGACGCAGATAAAATGCGGGGAGGCAATGAAAATCGCGGAAGGACATATCACCCTTGTGCAGGAAGGCCGCTTTCGTCTCACCACGTCCGAAGGGCAAAGTATTCTTCTTACCCTCGCCCATGATACAGCTTCGACAGGGAATGATCTCCTCGACTGGTATGAAAAGGGCACCCATGTCATCGTTGAATTCACCGGCGATGAAGGCTTCGAATCGGCAACGGCACACGCCGTGGGAATCGCCGTGTAATTTGCAGGAGCGAAAGATGGAAAAGACGAAAAGGCCGTCGTCTTCGGGTACGGGTCAGGCATGGCCGCTCATGCGCCAGGCTGCCGGGGAAGACGGGTTCGGGAAAGCAGCCGAATCGCCCGGTTCGCGCGCCATTAAAGCACGACTGCAAGACGCGGACCGCGTGGGAGGAAGTATCTGCCCCTTTTGCGCCGTGGGGTGTGCCCAGCTTGTCTATGCCAGAGGGAATGACATCATCCACGTGGAAGGTGATCCCCGAAGTCCCATAAACAAGGGAACACTCTGCCCGAAAGGGGCAGCCACCGTGAGCTGGATGATGAACCCGAACAGGCTCACGACGGTGAAATATAAAGCACCCTTCGCCGAATCCTGGGAGGAGGTGCCCCTCGATTGGGCCATGGACCGAATCGCCCAACTCGTGAAAAAAACGCGGGATGAGACCTTTGTGGAAACCCTCCCCGGTAATGTCGAGGTAAACCACACAATGGCCATTGCGGAGCTTGGCGGCGCCACACTCGATAACGAGGAGAACTACCTCATAAAGAAACTCTGCGCCGGCGGCCTGGGAATGGTATGGGTGGAAAATCAGGCGCGGGTCTGACACAGCCCTTCCGTGCCCGGTCTGGGCGCAAGCTTCGGTCGGGGGGCAGCCACCACCGCCCAATGGGACCTCGTTAACAGCGATTGCGTTATGATCATGGGCTCCAACATGGCGGAGAACCACCCCATCGCATTCCGGTTCGTTCTCGAGGCCAAGGAGAGGGGCGCCACGATCATTCACGCCGATCCCCGCTTTACCCGTACTTCGGCGCTGGCCGATATTTATGCGCCGGTCCGTGCGGGCAGCGACATCGCATTTCTGGGAGGGCTGATCCGTTATATCCTTGAGAACGACCTCTGGTTCAGGGAGTATGCCCTCAACTATACAAATATCAGCACGATCATAAACGAAGACTTCAAGGACGCAAGTCAACTGGACGGGCTTTTTTCCGGCTGGAACAGCGAGACGGGCTCATATAATCACGAGAGCTGGCAGTACAAGGGGGAGGTCATGCCTTCCTCCTTATCGGAACATCATGTGAATACGGGCGAATCATATAGCGAAAAATTGAAGCGGATGGAGAAAGGACCGCCTCCCCGCGACGAAACTCTTAAAGACGCCCATTGCGTCTACCAGATCCTGCGACGCCACTATGCCGCCTATACACCCGAGATGGTGGAACGTATCACGGGATGTCCCAGGCAGACATTCCTTGAAATAGCCAGGACGCTGACGCGGAACAGCGGACGGGAGCGCACCTCCGCCTGGTGCTATTCGGTAGGCTGGACCCACCACACCACGGGTGTCCAGATCATCCGGGCGGCAGCTATCGTTCAGTCTCTCCTCGGCAACATCGGCCGCCCCGGGGGCGGCCTTTTTGCTCTTCGCGGTCATAGCAGCATCCAGGGGAGCACCGACATCCCCACCCTCTATAACATGCTTCCGGGGTACCTGCGCCATCCGAACGCGTACCAGTCCATCCATAAGACCCTTGATGAGTATTTGAAAAATGAAGCGGTCCCCACGGGCTATTGGCATAATCTGGACAAATTCTTCATAAGCCTGCTGCGCGCGTGGTACGGCGACCACGCCACGGAGACCAACGGATGGGGGTATGGCTGGATCCCCAAGATCATGGGCGATCATTCCCAACTGCCCATGACCCTGGCGATCGAAGACGGCATCATACGGGGGCTCCTCCTTATGGGTCAGAACCCTGTGATCGGAGGCTCCAACAGCCGTATGATCCGCAAGGCCCTTCCGAACCTCGAATGGATGGTAGTCCGCGAGATCTTTGAAAGCGACACCGCGTCATACTGGTATAAATCCCCTGAGGCGGCCTCCGGCGAGCTCGACCCAAAACAGATTAAAACCGAGATCTTTCTGCTCCCGGCCGCGCTGCCGGGCGAGAAGGAAGGGACTTTCACGAATACCCATCGCCTCATCCAGTGGCACGACAAGGTGGTCGACCCGCCGGGAGATTGTCGCTCGGACCTCTGGTTTGTCTATCACCTGGGCCGCCGGCTCAAGGAACTTTACCGGTCAAGCTGGAAGAAAGCGGACCAGCCCATCCAGAACCTGACGTGGGATTACCCTGTTGAAGGTCCCACAGGGGAGCCCGAAACCGAAGCGGTGATAAGGGAGATAAACGGGTATACCTGGAAAGACAAGCAACAGATCGCCGGACCCGAAGATATCAAGAATAACGGCGAGACTGCCGTGGGATGCTGGATCTATACGGGGGTCTTCCCCAGGGCCGGTTTCAATCACGCCCGCTCCCGCAAAGCAGACGGCCCCGACGGCCCGGGCACCCATCTCGGTTGGGGTTTCGCCTGGCCCGAGAACCGTCGCATCCTCTATAACAGGGCATCCGCAGATCCCGAAGGGCGGCCCTGGTCGGAGAAGAAGAAATATATCTGGTGGGACGAGGGCTCCGGACACTGGGAAGGCCTCGATGTCCCGGATTTCAAGAAAACGAAAGAGCCGGGCTTCCAACCCGATTGGTCGAAGGAGCCGAAGGGAATGGACGCCCTTGACGGTAGATCGCCCTTTATCATGATCGCCGATGGCAAGAGCTCCCTTTTCGTGCCGTCAGGCCTGAAAGATGCCCCCATACCAACCCATTACGAACCTGTTGAATCTCCGGTCAGGAATCTTCTCTACACGCAGCAGGACAATCCTGTCACAAAAAAATGGGTAAGGAGCGACAACGTGTTGCACGGTATCGCCGATCCCGCCTATCCCTATGCAATCACCACGTTTCGCCTGACCGAGCAGCATACGGGCGCCCTTCCCACACGTATGATCCCTTCCACCGCCGAGCTGCAGCCCTCACAGTTCGTCGAAATTCCACCCGAGCTGGCGGAGGAAAAGGACGTACGAAATCTCGACTGGGTAATTGTCTCCACCGCGCGCGGCAGCATCGAAGCCCAGGCGCTCGTGACCCGAAGACTCCGGCCCTTTCGCATCAACGGCGGCATAGTGTATCAGGTCGGTATTCCATGGCATTTCGGATGGCAGGGATATGCGACCGGCGATGTGGCAAACACGTTGACGGCGGTGGTGGGCGACCCTAACTGCTCCATCCACGAAGGAAAAGCGTTTACCTGCAATATAGAAAAAGGAAGGCTCAAGAGAGGTTGATGCCATGACAAAACCCGTGTATCCCGATGCCGTTCCTGCGCGAGCGGTCTCCTACGAAAAAGGCCTCAGCGGGATGATCCCGGATGAAGCGGAAGTCACCGCCGGGGTGCGCGTGGTGCCGGGCCGGACATATGGGTTTTTTGTGGATACCAGCCTCTGCATCGGCTGCAAGGCATGCGAGGTGGCTTGCAAGGAATGGAACGGGCTGCCCGCCGACAACATCGGCCTCCGGGGGACCAGCTTTGACAATACTGGGAGTCTGTCGGCCGGCACCTGGCGTCATGTGCGGTTTATCGAAAAGATGTCCGATAACGGCGGATCGCGGCCTACCATGCTTGCCCCCTTCCAGAGCAACTGGCTCATGATGAGCGATGTCTGCAAGCACTGCCGTCGGGCCGCGTGCCTCGAGGCATGTCCCACAGGCGCCCTTTTCCGCACGGAGTACGGCTCGGTGGTAGTCCAGCAGGACATCTGCAACGGGTGCGGTTACTGCGTCCCGTCCTGCCCTTTCGGAGTAATAGAGCTTAATATGCATGACGGGAAGGCCCATAAGTGTACCCTCTGCTATGACAGGCTTAAGGCGGGCCTGGAGCCTGCGTGCGCGAAGACGTGCCCCACCAATTCGATACAGTTCGGAGAAGTGGGTGAGCTTATCGACCGCGCCCATGGCCGGCTCGAACGGCTGCACGCACTCGGTAGGGATGATGCATACCTGTATGGAGTACCCGGTGCACCCGGCGCGACGGGAGGCATCAAGGGTCTCCATGCCTTTTTTCTCCTCCTCGACAGTCCCGAGGTCTACAATCTGCCGCGGTCCCCGAGGCTGCCGTCCCGCCGCATCGCCCACAGCATTTTCCGGGGTCTCGCTACGGTCGCCGGCATAATAGTATGTACTGCGATGACTATACGCGCTTCTGCGAATGAGAGGGAGTGAGCAGGGTAAAAGGGAGGTGGCATGTATCTGGATAATGGGCAGGTTCTTCTTCGCGAGCCGGAAAAGGGGCTCCTGAAAAACCCGGATCCCGGACCTCGGGGGAAAGTAAAAAGCAGGCCCCTGCCCGCATACAAGGGTGAAACATATTACGGTATGCCTGCGGTAAAATCGAGCCATTATGGATTGCGTGCGGGCGCCGGTTTTTTTACGGAGGGTATCGGAAGCGCCGCTCAATATATCGCCACCGTGGCGGACTTATTCGGGGGCGAAGGGGACCGGCCCATGGTGCGGACCGGGCGGCATATGGCCTCCGCCGGGGCCCTCATGGCTCTGCTCATTTTCGTCCTCGACCTCCATACCCGCTCCCGATGGTATAATATGCTGCGCCTCTTCCGTCCCACCTCGGTCATGTCCATCGGAGTGTGGTCCCTGACGAAGTTCGGGCTATTGTCCGCCCTGACTTCAGTTGCACAGCTTATGGAAGATTTTGGTCTCCCTCGGGCGGGACGCATCATGGGACGAATTGTTCAGGTACCCGCGTCTTTGGCAGGCACGGTCGTTTCGTCTTATGTGGGGACAGAGCTCGAAGAGACGAGCACCCCCTTCTGGTCTGCCGGTTTCCCGCGCATGTCCTCCCTTGTCGCTTCGGCAAATGCAACAGCCGCCCTTTCGATTATGGAAGGGGTACGGACTCTTGCCGGGAAGAGATCGGAGGGCTTAGGGCGGCTTTCAATACTGACGGGCGCCTTTGCCCTGATGATGCTCCAAAAGGTATGGGAAAGCAGGCCCCGTGCCCGGCAGGAAGAGCAAGGCACTGCAGTCCCCCGTGGCAGCGGCTTGGGAATTGCCTCCGCGATCTTTTTCACGGGAAAGCTCCTGCCCCTGATCTTCGGCAGACGGGCCTTGCCCATGACCGCCATGAGCCTGATATCCGGCGTCGCACTGGGTGCACTGGTGCCGGCGATGCTTCTCCGCGCAGGGAATCGGTCCGGAAACGATCCGGTAGCCTACTTTATTCATATCCAGACGGAGGAAGAGGACAAAGGGCGTAAAATGCCCGCCCATCCGTCGGAGTACGCCAACCGACCCGAGGCCGCAAAAAAACTTCCTTTTATCGTGAGATGGGGGCTCGCGGTCGTTATCCTGGGGGTTGCCGGGATAATGGCAAAAGGGGGACCCCATGAATAACCATGAAACAGCGGAAAAACAGGGTCGCATAACAGCCACGGGAATATCCGAGGCGGGCTACGAGGAGCTCTGTCGTAGGACCATCTCCCGCCTCAATGAGGCATACGATCACGATCCGGTCAGTCTTGAAAACCGCATTGACCACACGGTACGGGCACTGGTTAGTCTACGGGATAAACTTATCGTCGATATCCGTGGAGGAGCGGCCGGCGAAGGCGGTGCGAAAAGGAAGAAGGCCCTGGCTGATGTCAACAGGGCCTTGAGCCTTCTTGTAAGCCTCGATTATCCCGCGATTGGCATCGACCGTGAGATGATGGAAAAGGCCGAAGAACTCCTCAGGTACCTCGCCCTGAACGAGTTCCGGGACATGTGAAAGGGTTTCATCTACAGAATCTCGTTCCTCCGCTGCCGCAAGTATCGCCCTGATCTTCTTCTTCATCTTCATCGTCCTCTTCATTGCCAGCCTCGTCGCCCATCTTTTCAGAAGAGGCTGAGCCGGACCGGCCCGCAAGGCGTCACGGAAGATCGAGGCCCGTATGACATCGAGGGAAGGAGGCGCCGCACCTTTCAACTGCTCGACGGCCGTCCCACTTCTCTCTGAAAACCTGGAAGAATCGCCTTTATAAAGGCGTTTCGTACGAGGTTAACGAGCGCTTGCCAGGTATCGGGGCGGGGCCCCTCAAGGGGCCCCGAGATGTCCGTCTGGGTCGCTATTTCCTTACGGGGCTCGTTCCGGAGCAGTTTCGAGAGGCCTTTCACTGCCCCCACATAGGCCTTGTGGATCACGCCCTTCTCCTGCCGGTTTTCTATCTTCATCTCCTTGAAGAGGGGCTTCACATAACCCTTGACCATGTTGTCTTTCACTCCTACTTCCGAATAGAAGGAAAATAACCCCGATTTGATATCAAAGTCGCCGTAAGCGCGAAAAAGGTCGCTCATGGCGGGCATCTCGGTGTTCTCGATCACGACGTTCACGTTAAAATCAGGGCTTTTCTTCTCCGGCCTGAATGTACCGGTTATCCGGGTACTCCCCGTACCCATAAATTTCCCGGTGAGGTCGAGGTTGGACGGCCCCTCCGCAAACCTGTTACTGAAATTCTTCATCGTGGCATTTGTATTGTCGATAAAAAGCCGGAAGGGGGGGCTTTCCGACTTATTCACGAAACCGAAGGCCCCCTGGCTGATGGTGAGAAGGCCCACACGTATCTTTGCCGAAGATTCGGTGCTTGCCTCCTTCGCTTTACGCGCGGCTGCCCGGGCCCTTTCCTTCTCCGCTTCGGTCGTCTGCGGAAGGGTCACGTAATCGATGGCCGGGCCCTTCAACTCGACGCTCTCAAGGTTGATCTCCGTAATATCCGGTGCGTATTCCACGGCCCCTTTTCCGGAAAGTGTTCCTTTCTTGATGAGAATGTTCGCCTTCTTCAGAACAGGCGTGAGATCTGCCAATTCGATCCCGGCAAGCTCCACCGTCGCTTTCACTCCGGGGTAAGGCTCCTGCAGGAAATTGGCGCGGCCATCGAGCTTGAGTGCCCCTTTCTCGAATACGCGCGCCTCCATTTTTATTCCGGAAGGATATGTTTTATCGGGAACGGATATATTGCGGATGTTGGAAGCCTTCAAAAAGATTTCCCTCACCTGCAACGGTTTGGCGGGGCCTTCGTCGATGTAGGTCACTTCTCCATTCCTGATGGTGATTATATTGATCCTGATCGGCAATACGGCCTGGATCGACTCCTGCCAACCCTTTTGCCTGAGAGGGACCTTGCTCTTCTCTTCTTCACGGATATGGGCGAGGTTCAGATGTAACTTTGGGGTATCGATCAGGATATCTCCGACAAGATGTCCCGCCAGGAGAGCTCTCCAATGGATGCTCCCGTAGATCCATTTCACATCGGCCATCGGGGGGTCGGGATTTGCGTTCTGCACGAGCGCCACGTTGCTCAATCCCACTGAGAGGGGCAGGGGTTTGAAATAGACCCGTCCCACGCGGACGGTATAGCCCTTGAGCCTGCTATTCATCTGGTGCTCGATATGGCGGCTGAGACTCTTGATACTCACCTGCGAGACAATCGCCGCGACCAGGATCAGCCCTCCGGCCCCGATGATAACCCACATCCACCATTTCATTCTAAGGGAGGATTTTTCTCCTGGAGCACTCAGTTGTTCTTTTTCCATTCTCCTTTCTTCCTCCTACCGAATATAGGAATATTTCTCGTTCTCTCCATCATGCAAGAGAAGCAGGCTCATTACTCCGCCGGGGGCGGTTAACCTCTTCTCTTCCTGCACATGGAGAGAAGGGCGAATGCCGAGGCAGCGGCCGCGAAAAAAACGGTCCAGCCCCTATGGGTCGCCATCCGGAGCTCGAGGCTCTGCGAGCGGGAGCGCTCGTCGAATTCGCCGTGTGCCCCGTGATCACCCGGGAGGGGAAGCCACAAATAATGGGGCCGATCGGGGTCCGCAGGACCGTTATACTGTTGCGCCTGCCATCCCCTCTTACCGAGGACCCAATCCCCCAGGGCCGGAAAAACTTTATTGCCCCAAATAGCGATCACCGTGCTCATTCCGACGAAAAGCTCCCTCCGCGGGTGCCGTGCGAGCCACACAATCGCGCGGGCCGGCACTTCGGGTTGATAAATCGGCGGTACGGGCCGCGGCTTGCGGGGCAGGCGGGACTTACACCATGAAAATTGGGGTGTATTGACCGCCGGCAGCTGCACCATAGTGAGGCGGACCCGGCTTTTCTTGTGGATCAGCTCCGAACGGAGCGCGTCGGTGAATCCCCGGATCGCATGCTTTGCCCCCGAATATGCCGATTGAAAGGGTATTGCCCGGTATGCCAGGGAGGAACCTACCTGGATTATGACGCCCTTATCGCGCGGGAGCATGCTTTTCAATGCGGTCCGCGTGCCGTTGACGTAGCCGAGATAGGTCACCTCCGTCACGCGCCTGAACTCGTCAACGGTCATTTCCAGGAAGGGAGACATAACCGTCTCCATCGCATTATTCACCCATACGTCTATCGGACCGAAGGCACTCTCCACGAGTTGTGCCGCCGATTCGACCTGCTCCGGGTCGGATACGTCGGTCGGGATTATCAGACCCCGGCCTCCCAGAGCATCAACCTCCCTTTTTGCCGCCTCAAGCCCTTCGAGCCCGCGCGCAACAAGACCGATATATGCCCCCTGCCGGGCGAATTCACGGGCAGTCGCCCGTCCCACCCCGGCCGAAGCCCCTGTAATCAGTACCACGTCCCGTTTCATAGCCTCACCTCATAAGATCCTTTGACCTCCGTCTCCCCTGCCATGGCCGAATGGATGCCGCAGGAGTTATTTCCGATCATGCCCCCGAGGGTATTGTGGGAATGGGGAGAGGGGTCGGGGCCGAAGGCGAGGTGATGCTCTTCTAACTCCCTCCTGAGGTGATCGAGCACAGTCCCCGGGTGTACCCTCGCGACTCTACGAGCCGGATCGAGCTCAAGGGTGCGGTGCATATATTTGGAGAAGTCAATCACCACCGCCACGTATCGGTATTCGTCATGCACTGTGGCGGACATGGCCCCTCCTTTTGATCAGATGTCGCATTTATGGGCGTCGGGTCGCTTTAACTGGAGCCCCAGCACCGCGGTCGCCATGTCGGCATAAGTAAAACCGAGGCCCCGCGCTCCGCCGGCTTCGGCCTCCACCATTACCAGGGTGGTCTCATCCCATGGAAGGGTACCGTCGGCTTCGGGAAAATCCGTCGGTACAGGGCATGCCGACACGGTCACTTTTCCGATAGGCAGAAGGGGTCTCATGGGAGAACCCGCGTCTCCGGACGACCGGTAAAGGACTCGGCAGAAGACATTCAGATCATCTCCTTCACTTTATCTTTGAGCACTGTCATGATAATCCTTTCCCGGTAAGGGGTACCCCGCGCCAAAGATTCGGCGAATTTGAGCGCCTGGTCGACAGTCACTTTCGAGGGCAGCGGAGGCTCATGGGGATCGACCACGGCTTCAACCACCACGGGGCCCGGGGCGTTGAGGGCTTCATGTATCACGGGGCCGCACATTTCCGGGTCATCGACGGTAAATCCAGTCCCGCCGCAGGCCCGGGCGAAAGCCGCAAAGTCTATCGGCTCCAGGTCACATGCGTATTCAGGGTTGCCCAAAAAGACCATCTGTTCCCATTTTATCTGACCCAGTAAATTGTTTTTGATAATGAAAATTTTTACAGGCAGGTGGTATTTGACGCATGTCACGAAGTCCGCCATGAGCATGGAGAAGCCTCCATCCCCCACGAATGCCACAGACTGGCGGTCCGGATAGGCTATCTGAGCCGCGATGGCATAGGGCAACCCGCAGGCCATGGTGGCGAGGTTCCCCGATACAGAGTGCATCTGACCTTTTCGCACCGGTATCTGGCGTGCCCACCATGTGGCGATGGTGCCCGAGTCGCAGGATACGATGGCGGTCTTCGAGAGTCGCTTGCCGAGCTCCCACGCGACTACCTGGGGCTTCATGGGCGTGTCCTTCCTCGTCCCGCGGATTTCCATGAGCTGCCACCACTCCTCCATTCCTTTTTGTGCCTTTTTCAGGAACCCGTCGTGATCATTCCTTTTAAGCAGGGGCAGGAGCTGTCGCAGAATAGCCTTGCTCTCGCCTAAAAGCCCCACCTCCACGGGATACCTGAGGCCTATCCGTGTGGAATCCAATTCGATCTGGACTGCCCGTGCATCTCCCGGTTTCGGATAAAATTCTATGTAAGGAAAACTGCTTCCCACGATAAGAAGGGTGTCGCACTCCTCGAGGGCCTGCTGAGACGGCTTCGTGCCCACCAGGCCGATCGGGCCGGTCGTGTAAGGGCTATCGTCCGGCACTGCGGCCTTACCCAGGAGCGCCTTCACAATGGGCGCCTGGAGCATCTCTGCTGCAATCTCCAATTCTTCGGTCGCATCGAGCGCGCCCCGGCCTGCCAGGATGGCGATATTTTTCCCCTGGTTCAGGATTTCTGCGGCTTTCGTCAGGTCGGCCGGCTGCAGGGTCGCGAACATGTGCATCGGTACATCCGACGTATGGTGCGGCACATTCCGCGGGGTAGGCTCCTCTTCGGAAATTTTTTCGGTCTGAATGTCGGCCGGGATAGTAAGATGAGCGACACCCCGATAGGCAAGGGCGGACCGGCAGGCGAGGGTTACGATATTTTCCACGTGCTGCGGGCACATCACCCGGCTGTTATAGACGCTTACGTCCATGAAGAGCTTATCCAGCTCCACATCTTGCTGGGTATACGTTGCGATGAGGTCATGGAATTGCAGTCCCGTGATCGCAAGCACAGGCTGCTGATCGAGTTTTGCATCATAGAGGCCGTTCAAAAGGTGAATGCCTCCGGGTCCGGAGGTGGCGAGACAGACGCCGAGCCTGTTGGTATACTTCGCATAGGCACAGGCCATGAAGGCGGCGGATTCTTCGTGGCGAACCTGAATGAATCGGATCTTGTCCTGCTGTTTTCGCAGGGCTTCCATGATCCCGTTGATCCCGTCGCCCGGTATGCCGAAAATTACCTCCACTTTCCAGTCGATCAGTTTTTCGACCAAGAGATCCGCTGTTGTCTTTGCCATCTTTTCCTCCCGTGGGCTGAAGAGGGGTTCTTTCCTCCCCCTGTCGCAGACCCTTCCCGCCTTTCAATTATCTCTTATTTCTTAAATTTCGGGGGGTCTTTATTGTACATCCGGATATCTCCTTGGGGACGCTTTTCAGGACTTCATAGGTCCGTTCATTTGCTCCTTCTTCTCGTGATAACGCCTTCCGATCTCATCCGACTGGGCCTTATCGATCACCTTTTGTGCTTGTTTGAAGAGGATTCCCTCTTCTTCCTGGATATGATGTTCCACCATTTCCTGCAGCACCGTAAGCTTTGCCTGCCAGTGCTCGTCCTGTTTGTTCATTCCCTTCAGGTCCTTGAGCACCTCTTTTGCATAATTGTGCTCCTCCCAGCTCTCGAGTGTTTTTTCGTGGGTGGGTCCTTTTTCTTCGAGTACGGGGTAAAGCAGTTCCTCCTCCCCTGAAAAATGGACGGTGAGCTCCTTACTTATCTGCTCGAAGATATTGTCATGGTCTGACTTTTTGCTCTTCATCGATTTAAACAGGGACTTCACGATTTGATGGTCATGCTCCAGCATCTTAAAAATCTGGGTACTTTGTGGTGTCATGGTGAGACCTCCTTTTATCGGGCGGCATTGAGCCGGGCTGCCTCTCATTTGCCGCTCTTTGATTTTCCGGCCATCTGCTCCCACATCTGAAGGTGTTCCTTCAGTGTGGGCAGAGTTTTGGCCGCGAACGCCTTCATATCGGCGTCTTTTCCTTTTTTTGATTCTTTCTCGAAGAGGGATACAGCGGCTTTATGCTCCTTCACCATCATATCCACATACTCCTTGTCAAACTCGGCAAGGGCGTGCTTTTTAAGTTTTTCAAGGTCGCTTTCGTGGGACCTCTCCATTTTCTGGGGAACAAGGGCCCCTTTTTTCTCCGCCATCGACATGAGCTCCTGGTTTACCTTCGAGTGGTCGTTGACCATCCGCTGGGCGGAGTTCTTTACCTCCGAGTTTGTGGCCTTCTCCGCCGCGATCTTACCTGCCTCCACTTCGAACATCCCGCTGCTCGCCGCATCCTTGACAAAGCTGTTATCTTTGAACTTGCTCTCTTTAGCGGAAAGACCGACGGCAACCCCAAATACAAAAACAAATGCAAAAACAAGAACCATCACCTTTTTCATATTGACCTCCTCTTTTTATTTGTTGCGGATCCGGACAATTTTTGACTATGCATTGACCACTTCACCACCGTTCGGGTGTATGATCTGCCCTGTGATGTAAGAGGCGTCCTCCGATGCAAGGAACACGTAGGCAGGGGCAACTTCGCTCGGTTGGCCTGCCCGCCCTATGGGTGTCTTCTTACCGAAGTCCTTCACGCTTTCAAAAGTCGATGGAATAAGGGGCGTCCAAATAGGACCCGGTGCAACGCCGTTCACCCGTATCCCCTCTTTTGCCAGGTTCTTTCCGAGAGATCTCGTAAAAGCGGTAATGGCGCCTTTCGTAGAGGAGTAATCGACCAGATAGTCGCTGCCGCGATAATTGGTGACACTCGTGGTATTGATGATGCTATCGCCTGCACTCATATGGGCAAGGGCAGCTTTCGCAAGATAGAACATGGCGAAGATATTCGTGCGAAACGTGCTCTCCATCATGTCAAGGTCAATATCCCGGAAATCGGCCGGGTGCTGCTCCGCGGCATTATTTACAAGAATGTTGAGTTTACCGAAGGCCTTTAAAGTCCTCCTGACCGCTTCGGCGCAAAATGCGCGGTCCCGTACATCACCGGGGATGAGGAGGCACCTTTTCTTCTCCTTTTCGATCATCTGTCGCGTCTCCTCCGCGTCTTCCTGCTCCGCCTCCAGGTAGACTATGGCGACATCCGCGCCTTCCCGGGCAAAATGGACCGCGACTGCCCTGCCTATCCCCGAATCGCCGCCGGTGACGAGGGCTACCTTGTCCTGTAGCTTTTCCGCCCCCTTATAATCGGGCCTTATGATTTCGGGCCTCGGGTACATCCTGCGCTCTAAACCGGGAGCTTCCTGTGTTTGATCGGGAAATTCTCCGGGAAGGTCCCTTGGTGCCATGATAGCCTCCTCGTCGAGAATATCTGTCCTGCTCGACAATTCCGGGGGCCACCCATCCCGTCAGTGTCCGGCACGGATGTCCCCCGGACGGTTTCTATATCACGCCGGTCAGCAAGAGGATGATGAGAATCAGAAGGATCAATCCGAGGCCGCCCGAAGGGTAATAACCCCAGCCGGAGCTATAGGGCCAGCTGGGCAGCGCACCTATAAGCAATACGAGCACGATTATTAAAAGTATGAATCTCATAGGCTCCCCTTTTTTTGTTTAATTAGGGCCGCACGAGCGCCCGCCGGTCCTTACCCTTTCCGCGGCTCATTGTACCGGTTCATGAAAGTCTTGTACTCCTCCTCGGCCTTTTCCTTGGAATACCCATAGGTCTTCTGAAGTATCCCCAGGAGTTTCTCCTGTTTGCCCTCGATCTGAGTGAGATCGTCATCGGTCAGTTTTCCCCATTTCTCCTTTATCCCGCCCTTGATCTCCTTCCACTTTCCTTTCAACACGTCTTCATCCATGGGCTACCTCCTTTTTAGGAAAAATTTCCGGGCCGGGCCGGGAAGAGAAGAATATGAGACCACTTCCCATCCCGGCACACGTTTGGCCTCTACTTTTCATCTCCCTTGACCTTCTCCTTCATCCGCTCCGTTAATGATTTCTTCTCGACCCAGGTGGCCATCATTTTCCCGTCTTTTTCCGTGTACGTGATTTTCACCTTGTCTCCGGGCTTCATCTCTTCCATGGATTTGTAATTTTTCCATTTCGTCGAAGCCATGGCGAAGGTCATATCTCCCTGGTCTGCTTTGACCACCGCGGTATTGGACGCGGGGTCGACGCTGACCACTTCACCGGAGACTGTCTTGGTTTTCGCCGTTCCTTTTGCAAACGAAGCGGTTACGAAAACCATCCCGATTATCACCACTAAAAAAACTATCAATGTCTTCTTCATTCCTTTCACCTCCTTCACGTTAATTTTGCCCAAATATAGCAACACCCTATCATCGGTGGACACACAATCAAGATACTGGACAAGGGGCCGAAGCCTGTCCCTGAGAAACATGTTCAGGCGGAGGAGGATCAGGTGCCGGGAATGAACTTGCGTGGGAACATGTGGCAGTCTTTTATCACGTTGCCTCTTAGTCGCAGGATAGTCATGACCTTTCCGGCTGTCAAGTGGCGGCGCCGGCCGAAAATCTTCGGAAGATTCCCGATTGGGGGGCGATATCGCCCCGATCTCATACCGTTGACAAAGGAGCGGCTGCTGCCTAGTTTAGGATTACCAAAGAATCAAGGAATGACAGAAACGGTCTTTTGCCGTGGGTCCATTCCCGATATTATTCCGGCCCCCATACCGGACAATATAAGAAAACAGGGACGATAAGGATGGACGGAATATCCCGGCGGCTCCCGATAGGCGCTGAAGTCATTAAAGATCAAGGTGTCCATTTCCGCCTCTGGGCCGACCGGCACACAAAAGCGGAAATAGTACTGGAGGGCGGTCCGGGCTCTTTTCGGGCAGGTCGTCCCATTTCAGTCGAAATGAAGGCCGAAGACCGCGGTTACTTCTCTATTTTTCTACCCGAAGCAGAAGACGGCACCCTTTACAGGATTCGATTGGACCGGGATGAGTTGCTTCTCCCCGATCCCGCTTCACGTTTCCAGCCTGAAGGGCCTCACGGCCCGTCACGGGTAGTCGATCCTTCCCACTATGCGTGGGCCGACTCCGATTGGAGGGGTATTGCCCTCCCCAACCAGGTCATCTACGAAATGCATATAGGTACTTTTACCAGGGAAGGTACCTTTCGTGCGGCGGCATCGGAGCTTCCCGAGCTTGCCTCCCAGGGTATTACGGTGATAGAGATGATGCCTGTAGCCGATTTTCCCGGGAGATATGGGTGGGGGTACGACGGAGTGGACCTTTTCGCGCCTACCCGTCTCTATGGCGAGCCCGATGATTTTCGTTATTTCGTGGACACCGCTCATAGCGTGGGCCTCGGCGTCATACTCGACGTGGTCTTTAATCACGTGGGGCCTGACGGAAATTACCTCGGGAGTTTTTCCCAATCCTATTTCACTGCCAGGCGAAAGTCACAGTGGGGGAATACCGTCAACTTTGACGGCCCCCAGGCAGCCGCCGTCCGGGAGTTTTTCATTGCCAACGCCGGCTATTGGATCGATGAATTCCATCTGGACGGGCTGCGCATCGATTCAGTAGAAAACATATTCGACGATTCCTTCGAACATATCCTGATTCCCGTCACCAAGCGGATCCGCGAGGCCGCGGGAAAGCGACGGACCTTAATCATAGCCGAAAACGAATCTCAGCAGGTGCGCTTCATAAAACCTTACAGCAAGGGCGGGTACGGGATGGACGCGGTCTGGAACGATGACTTTCATCACTCCGCCATGGTCGTGCTCAGCGGTCACAAAGAGGCTTATTACACCGACTACTCCGGAAAACCTCAGGAATTTATCTCCGCTGCAAAAAGGGGCTTTCTGTATCAGGGTCAGTATTATACCTGGCAGACTGCTCCGCGAGGCACGCCGACCCTCGGTCTGCCTCCCGCCGCCTTCGTCACTTTCATTCAGAACCACGATCAGATCGCCAATTCAGGTTATGGCCGGAGGGCTCATCAAATCACGAGTCCGGGACTTTTGCGCGCCATGACCGCGCTTATGTTGCTCTCACCCGGCACCCCGATGATCTTTCAGGGTCAGGAATTTGCGGCATCTACCCCGTTTTTCTACTTCTCCGACTTGGCGCCCGAGATTTCCCGAAGGGCGCAGCAGGACAGGCTCTCCTTTCTTGCTCAATTTCCGAGTCTCGCACAAATCGAAATGAGGGAGCGCATTGCCGACGCGACCGCTCCCGAGACCTTCGAACGATCCAAACTCGATTTTCGGGAACGCATGACCAACCGGGATATTTATGCCCTTCACAGGGACCTCCTGAGGCTGCGGCGGGAAGACCCCGTATTCAGGGCCCAGGGGGCAAATGGGCTCGACGGAGCGGTCTTATCCGACGAAGCCTTTCTCCTGAGGTTTTTCGGCGAAGATGGCGATGACAGGCTCGTGAGCGTCAATTTCGGCTCAGACCTTGATCTCAGTCCCGCCCCCGAACCGCTGTTGGCGCCTCCCCCCGACAGGAGGTGGAAAATCCTCTGGAACAGCGAGGATGTGCTGTATGGAGGCCTGGGCACTCCCATTTTCCATCTGGAAGAGAAGTGGAAAATACCGGCAAGGTCGACTATAGTGCTTGCGCCTGGAATGGTGAATGAGTATCGGAATGGGAGATGACGCCAATGAACCGTTTTATCCGGACAATCGAATTACCGGAAATGCAGCCCGAGGAAGGCGAACCCCTCCTCGTCCGTGAGTGGCTCGTTACGAACGGTCTTGGGGGTTATGCCTCCGGAAGGGTGTCAGGGCTCATCACGCGGCGATACCACGGTCTTCTCGTAGCCGCCCTCACCTCGCCCCTTGGAAGAATGGTAATGCTGAACCACCTCTCAGAGCGCATCCGTGTGAGCGACGGGACAGTATTCGATCTCACGAATGAGGTAAACGCGCCTGAATACTGCCAGGTCAGGGAAGAGTGCCCCATATCGGAATTCCGGCTCGAAATGGGTCTGCCTGTCTGGTATTACCGCGTGGGTGATATGGAAATCGAAAAACGGCTTATCCTCCCTCACCATCAAAATACGGTCCACATCACCTATCGGGTCATAAAGGCATCGGGACCGCTCCGCCTGGAGCTCCGCCCTGCCGTCCATTTCCGCTCCCATGAGGCGCCCGTCGGCGAGAGCCTGAAGCTCCCTTATGCACTGACCATTCTCGATAACCGGTACGAGCTCTCTCATCGTCCCGACCGTCCCAAGCTGCGGCTCTTCCTGTACGGCCAGGACGCAAACTTTACAGTCGATGGGAAAAAGATCGAGGAGATCCTCTACCGGATCGAAGAGAGCCGCGGATACGAGGCGCGGGGGAATTTGTGGAGTCCGGGATATTTCCATATACCCTTGTACCAGGGCGGCTCGACGACTCTCGTCGCATCGACGGAATCATGGGATGTCATCTTTGCCCTCACTCCCGAAGAAGCGCTGCTGGCCGAGTCCGAACGCAGGAGATTGCTTATCCAGGCCGCCGCACCGCGGGCACGCAGCGGGATGGGCGGGGAGCTCGTGCTTACTGCCGATCAATTTATCATCACCCCGGGTGGCCGGATGCAGGATGAGGTGAGGGCGCGTGCGTCGGGCGATGAAGTGAGAACGATGATCGCCGGCTATCATTGGTTTACCGACTGGGGACGGGATACGATGATCAGCCTGGAAGGGCTTACGCTGGTCACAGGACGCCACACGGAGGCGGGATGGATCCTCAAATCCTTTCTCCGCTATGTCCGGGACGGTCTTATTCCCAATCTTTTTCCCGAGGGCGAGCAAGAAGCCCTCTATCATACGGCGGACGCCAGCCTCTGGTTCTTCCATGCCTTCGACCGTTATCTCGCGTATACGAATGACCGTGATACCCTGCGCCTCGCCTTGCCCAAACTCATCGATATCATAGACCATCATGTACGCGGCACCCTCTTCGGGATCAAGGTCGATCCCCGGGACGGTCTTCTCACCCAGGGTCAGGAGGGGTACCAGCTTACATGGATGGATGCCAAGGTGGATGATTGGGTCGTCACCCCGCGCAGGGGGAAGGCCGTGGAGATAAACGCGCTCTGGTATAATGCCCTTAAGCTCCTCGAAGGATGGGTGACGGAGGAAAAGGAGGTTTCAAAAGCGCCCTTCCTCTCGGAGTTGGCGGAAAAATGTCGTAAGTCCTTTAACGAGCGCTTCTGGTTTCCCGAAGGCGGGTATCTTTATGATGTGCTGGACGGCGGAAAAGGCGATGATCCTTCATGCCGGCCGAATCAGGTGCTCGCCCTCGCCCTGCGTCATCCGGTCCTGGAACAACAGTTCTGGAAACCGGTGATGGACGTAGTGAAGGAGCGCCTGCTGACGCCGGTCGGGCTGCGCTCCTTAGCTCCCTCCGATCCGCACTATAAATCGAAATATTACGGCGATATCCGCTCCCGCGACGCAGCCTACCACCAGGGAACGGTCTGGGTCTGGCTTATCGGTCCCTTTATCGACGGATGGCTCAAACTGTACCCCGATGACACGGCCACTGCCCGCGGTTTTATTGAAGGGATATCGACCCACCTGGCGGACAAATGCGTGGGTTCCATAAGTGAAATATTCGACGGCGATCCGCCCTTTCACCCCCATGGCTGCATCTCTCAGGCATGGAGCGTGGCGGAAGTCCTCCGCTCCTGGGTGAAAACCGCGGATGAAGACTTAAACGGCGGCCCGCAAGGAGGGATATAATGGCGGATATCCTTCGGATCTCCCAAGAAAATGCGTCGCCCTATGGACATACCTATACCGGCCCGCGGGATAAAGAATAGTAGGTCCCTCCAGCGAAGGGTGGAACATGGCCGTCCCCAATTCGGATATTATCGAACAATTTTTCGAGATGGCCGATCTTCTCGAGATAGAAGGCGCCAATGAATTCCGGGTGCGAGCATACAGAAACGCGGCCCGGGTAATTGCGAGCCTTCCCCGAAGCCTGGCGGAAATGGTCGAACGGGGTGAAGACCCCAAGGAACTTCCCGGCATCGGCCAGGATCTGGCGGGAAAAATCAGGGAGATCGTAACCACAGGATCCTTTTCACAATTGAAGGCCATAGAGGAAAAGCTGCCGGGAGAGCTGACGAAGCTTATGAAGGTAGGGGGCCTCGGGCCGAAACGCGTCAAAGCGCTCTACCGGGAGCTGGGCGTCAGCACCCTCGAGCAATTGAAAGAGGCGGCGCTCGGCGGCTCGATGAGCCGGCTACCGGGATTCGGGGAAAAAACCGCACGTCTTGTTATAGAGGAAATGACCAGGGCAGAATCCGACGGTACAGGGCAAGAGCGGATTAAGCTCTCCGCCGCCGAGGAGATCGCCCGGTCCCTTACGGGGTATTTAAAGGGTGTTGACGGCCTTGACCGGCTGGAAGTGGCGGGAAGCTACCGTCGCAGGAAGGAGACGGTGGGAGACCTCGATATCCTCGCCGCATGCAGCGCTGATTGTCCGATAATGGACCGCTTCATCCGGTTTGAAAACGTCCTGAAGGTGATATCCCGCGGGACGACCCGCTCGAGCGTCGTCCTTCGCTCCGGTCTCCGGGTGGACCTGAGGCTTGTCCCCACTGAAAGCTTCGGGGCCGCCCTTCACTATTTCACCGGCTCAAAGGATCACAATATCGCCGTCAGGAAGATGGGTCTCAAGAAGGGACTCAAAATCAACGAGTACGGGGTCTTCAGGGGGAGCACGCAAATTGCGGGCAGGACCGAGGAGGAGGTGTACCGGCAGGTCGGTCTCCCTTACATCGAGCCGGAGCTGAGAGAAAATTGGGGCGAGATCGAGGCGGCCTCGTCGGGGCGGCTTCCCGCCCTCGTCGGGCTCGGGCAGATCAGAGGCGACCTCCATGCCCATACGAAAGAGACGGATGGCCGAAACACCCCATTACAGATGGCGGAAGCCGCACTAAAATTAGGATACACCTATCTCGCCATCACGGATCACTCGGTTCGCCTTGCCATGACCCATGGATTCGACGCGGCCCGTCTCGCTCTGAGGAATGCCGAGATAGACGAGCTGAACAGAAAGCTGAAAGGAATCCGGCTCTTGAAATCGATCGAGGTGGATATCCACGAAGACGGCTCCCTCGATCTCCCCGACCGCAGTCTCGAGGAGCTGGACCTGACCGTCTGCGCGGTCCATTCCAAATTCAAGCTCTCCAGAGAGCGACAGACGGAACGGATCCTGAAGGCCATGGAGAACCCCTACTTTCATATCCTCGCCCATCCCAGCGGACGACTGATTAACAGGAGAGAGCCATACGAAGTGGATATGGAGCAGATCATGCGGGCAGCCCGGGTCCGGGGCCGCGTCATGGAGGTGAACGCCCATCCCGACCGCCTTGACCTCACGGACACCTACTGTAAGATGGCAAAAGATATGGGCGTCAAGGTAGCTATTTCCACCGATGCCCACAGCGTATTGGACCTTGCCTTCATGCGCTTCGGCGTCTCTCAGGCAAGACGGGGATGGCTGGGGCCGGACGATGTGCTTAACACAAGAAACCCGGAAGAGATAAAGGAGCTGTTGGGCGGAAGATAGACGGGCCATGGGCATGACGCGGCTCCTCGCGCCATTGTACTTCCCGTAAACTGCATTATATTTGATCAGTGAGTTTCACAGTTTGCACGTGGCGAGGAGGGAAGGAGATGTTTAAACATATACTTTTGCCGCTCGATGGATCGAGCCTTGCCGAATGCGCAATCCCTTACGCGGCAGCGCTCGCCAAGGCCTTCGACGCGCGGATAACCCTGCTAAGGGTCCTTGAAAAGCCCTACCAGAACGGTTGCTCCCAACCGGTCGATCCGCTGGACTGGCGCATGTGTAAAGTGGAAGCCAAATCTTACCTCGATAACCTCGCCGGACTTCTGGGAGAAAGGGGTCCGAAAACAGAGTCGGTCCTTCTCGATGGCGACCCGGCACAGCATATCGTGAAACTGGTGGGCGAGTGGGACCTTGACCTTATCGCGCTAAGCAGTCACGGTCAGAGCGGGTTGAGCAGCTGGAACTACGGAAGCGTTATGCGCAAAGTCATTGCCCTTGCCCATTCATCCATTCTGGTGGTGCGCGCCTACAAGGAAACACAGCGGGAAGAGAAACAGTCAATATTCAAAAGGATTGTGCTGCCTCTCGATGGGTCGAAAAGGGCGGAATGTGTCTTATCGCCCGCAATCGCCCTGGCTCAGGCCTATGAAAGTAAGCTTTTTCTCGTCCATGTGACGGCACGGCCGGAAATGCCCCGCCTCAAAGTGCCGACCCAGGAAGATATGGATCTCGCTGACCGCGTGGTGGAGCGCAATCTGGAAGAAATGACAAGGCAGTTCGAACAGCTTGAGAAACGTGCGAATGTGGATACGGAGATACGGGTCGTCGCCGATAGTCACGTGGCCGAACGGCTTCATGAATTGGTGAAGCAGGAAAAGGCCGATCTCGTGATCCTGAGCGCCCATGGGTATTCAGGAAAAACAAAATGGCCCTATGGAAGCGTGGCCTCCACCTTTATTGAATATGGTGTTACCCCGCTGCTCGTGGTGCAGGATCTGCCGCGAGGCGCAGTCGAACCGAGTGAGGCCGAAACAGTCGCCCGACAGATGAAAGGCCATTAACAATAATCTAATATCCCATCAGACGGACGGGAAATGAATGGAGGCCTTTTGTATCGGAACGAGCCCAGTTCGAACCCTGATCAAGTCGAAAAAGAGGCGGCACGAGCGGCCGAGGCCCACGAGGCTGCCCATGGCCCCGGGGAGCCTGACTGGCTCGCGAATACTCTTAAGGCACGGGAGGATACCCTTAAGCGGGCCTACCAGTATTTCCTCAGATTATCCGAGCAGGAATTCACCCAATCCTACGCAGCGGAATGGCTTCTCGATAATTTTCACATCATTGAAGAGGCGCTCAGGGAGATAAGAAAAGATATACCGCCCGCCTATTATGCCCAGTTGCCTAAACTGGCGGCGCCGCCATATAAGGGCAAACCCCGCGTATATGCGATCGCCGTCGAGATGATGAGCAGCTCTCAAGGGCTTCTCCAGATTGGAGAGGTACTCCACTTTATCGAATCATATCAAAAAACCAGGGTGCTCGAGATTGGCGAGCTCTGGGCTTTACCCGTCATGTATCGCGTGGTGATTCTGGGCTCCGTGGCACAGGCCGTGACCCGGGTAATGGGGCTCTCCCAAACCGGGAGCATATCAGAGACCGGGGCCGTGATTCCCATCCCTACGGCGTCTGCCCCCGATGAGACGATCATCGCCAATGGGATCTTGAGTTTAAGAGAGCTTGCCGCCCTCGATTGGAAAGAGATATTCGAAAACCTGAGCCATGTGGAGCAGGTCCTGCGGGCCGACCCTTCCGGAACATATGGCTCCATGGATTTCGACACCCGCGACCGGTACAGAAAGGAGGTGGAGAGGCTCGCCCTCGCCACAGGAGAGAGCGAGACCGATGTGGCGCGCCTTGCGATCGGGCTCGCTGAAGAGAAGTCCCGGCGGCATAAGGGCGGGGACCCGCGCGAACGCCATGTGGGCTATTATCTCATAGGTCCCGGATGCCTTCAGTTGGAAGCCCGTCTTGGATACGCCCCACCCCGGAAGGAACGAGCCCTGCGCTGGCTGCGCGACAGGCCGACCCTGCTTTACCTCGGCAGTATCGGCGGTACGGCCCTGCTTATCTTCGTTGCCCTGGCTCGGTACGTGTTCAACGACGACACGGGGCCTATGTCCCTGTCTCTTATCATGCCGCTCATTGTCGTCTCCGTTCTCGTCTGCGCCACCGGACTGATGAACTGGGTTTTCACTCATGTCCTGCCGCCCCGTGTCCTGGCGAAGCTCGATTTCAGCAAAGGGGTCGCCCCGGATTGCCGTACCATGGTGGTCGTCCCCGCCCTGCTGACAGATCAGGATGAAGTCGCCGCTCTGCTGCGCCAGATTGAGCTTCATTTTCTCGGTAATGAAGATCCCTACCTCTCCTTCGCCCTTTTGACGGATTTTACCGATGCATCCCAAAGGGTGACCGAGGCGGACCAGGCGCTCGTGGATGAGGCCGTCGCGGGGATCGAGCGTCTCAACGCGCGATATGCACGCCCTGATGCGGCCGGTCCGCCCGGACCATTCTACCTTTTTCATCGTGAGCGCCAATGGAATGAGACTGAGGGCGTCTGGATGGGCTGGGAGCGCAAGAGGGGCAAGATAGAAGAGTTCAACCGGTTACTTGCCGGGAATGAAGCCACTTCTTTTATCGTTCTTGCCGGCGATCTGACCATACTGCCTGACGTGAGATATGTGATCACCCTCGACGCGGACACCATACTCCCGCGGGGTGAGGCCTTTCGCCTCATAGGCACCCTTGCCCATCCTTTGAACCGCGCCCGGCTCGATGAAAGGACCGGTGAAATAACCGGGGGTTATACCCTCCTTCAGCCGAGGATTCAAATAAGACCCCCGGGGGCCGGCCGGTCCCGTTTCATGCGGCTTTTTGCCGGCGACACAGGGTTCGACCTCTATTCGCGCGCCATCTCCGACATCTACCAGGACCTGTTCGGCGAGGGGATTTACGTGGGGAAAGGCATTTACGATGTCGCCGCGTTCGAGCGGGGCCTGGCCGGCAGGGTGCCCCAGAATGCGCTCCTCAGTCACGACCTGTTTGAGGGATTGCACGTCGGGGTGGCCCTGGCCACGGACCTCACCCTCGTGGAGGAGTATCCCCCTACCTACATCGCGTATGCCCGAAGGCTCCACCGCTGGATGCGGGGAGATTGGCAACTCCTGCCCTGGCTCTTTACCCGACTGCCTTATCCAGACCGCTGCACGAGACCCCACAGGCTCTCCCTCATCAGCTGTTGGAAAATTCTCGATAACCTTTTTCGCAGCCTTTTTTCGCCTGCCCTCCTCGTCCTCCTGATTCTTGCGTGGCTCGGGCTTCTCGGTCCGGCCCTCCCATGGACCATCTTTGTCTTCCTTGCCTCGGCAACGCCTTTGCTTACCGGGGCCGCATCGGAGCTATCCGGCCTTCTGAACGGCCGCACAATAAAGGGGGTAGCTTCGTCGGTGTGGCAGTCAGCGGCCCGGTGGCTCCTCCTCGTCACGTTCATGCCTTATGAAGCGATTATGGCCGTCGATGCAATCGTGAGCACCCTTTTCCGCCTGATTATCACGCGCAGGCACCTGCTGAAATGGACCACCGCTGCCCACACCGCGCGCCTTCTGAGCATGCGGGATTCTTCAATTGCCGTGTGGAGGGAGATGGGCGGCGCAGCGCTGGTGAGCGCGGCCATTGCCCTTCTGGTCCTGGCATTCAATCCGTCTCTCCTTCTGCCCTGTGCCCCGCTCCTGTGCCTCTGGTTCTTTTCACCTGAAATCTCCTATCGGATAGGTCTCCCGTTGAAGCGTGTCCGGGAGGTGCTTCCCATGGGGCAACGGTACCAGTTGAGGCGCCTCGCACGGCGCACGTGGTTTTACTTCGAGCAGTTTGTCGGCCCCGACGACCAGTGGCTTCCTCCGGACCATTTCCAGGAGTCGCCCCGGGGACTGCCGGCGCGGCGCACCTCTCCCACCAATGTGGGCCTCATGCTCCTTTCCGCCATGGCCGCCCACGACCTCGGGTATATCGGCGCCCTCGCCCTGGCCAACCGCCTGCAATCAACGTTCGAGACAATGGAAAGGCTGGAGCGGTACCGGGGACACTTCCTGAACTGGTACGATACGCGGGCGGCAAGCCCCCTGCCCCCGAGATACGTCTCTACCGTCGACAGCGGAAACCTTGCCGCCTGCCTCATCACGTTGAAGCAGGGGTTTCTCTCCCTGAGACACGCGCCGCTCATTCGCTGGCAGTACCTGCAGGGACTCCTCGATACGCTCGACATAATGGACGAGGTAGTCGAACAGTTGAAAGAATCGGCGCCGATCGCCGTGAATTCGCTCCAGGCCTATTGGGACCGGATTCGCGGGAAGGTCCTGGCGGTCAAGGACGATCCGGCGGCGTGGGGACCCCTTCTCGGTCATCTCGAGAAAGAAGAGCGGCCGGAGCTCGACAGGCACCTGATGGCCTTCATCGAGGCCGGGGGGCGGGCTGTTGAGGCCCCAAGCCTGTCGGCCGTGCGCCTCTGGGTCGAGCGTATCCATTATCAGCTGCATACGGCCGAGCGGGAGATGGCGACCCTTGCGCCGTGGCTCAAGATGCTCGAGCGTGCGCCGGTGGTTATCTCCGGCTCCGAGGAGCCTTTGATCTCCGATACGTGGAATTTATTGAACCATGCCCTGCCGCCAACGCCGCTTCTCGATGAGGTGGAACAGGCATGCGAGGAGGCCTATGCGTTTTTGAATCGCCTGCGCTCACTGCTCCCCGGCCTAGTAGCCGATGAGGATGACCTGGGTGAGGCCCTTATGTGGGCTGTCGACCTGGGCGACGCGCTGGTGGCTGCGGAGGTGAATGCGCGAAACCTCTTAAAGATATATGATGAGCTCGGCCGTCAGTCCGATAGATTTGTCGAAGAGATGGATTTCGGGTTTCTTCTCGATCGGCAGCGCCAGCTCTTCCATATCGGCTACAATGTCGATGCGGGAAAACTCGACAGCAACTATTATGACTTACTCGCCTCTGAAGCGCGCATCGCGAGTCTGATCGCGATCGCAAAAGGTGATGTCCCTCAATCTCATTGGCTCCACCTCAACCGTCCCCTGGCACTGATGGACGGAGACGGAGTGGGCCTTCTCTCGTGGAGCGGCAGCATGTTCGAATACCTCATGCCGACCCTGTTCATGCATGAAGATGACGACTCCCTCCTCGGCCGGGTCGACATGGCGGCGGTCGAGCGCCAGATTGCCTACGGCAAAAAGAAGGGCGTGCCCTGGGGAATTTCGGAATCGGCCTATTATCAGTTCGATCCCCACATGAACTACCAGTACAGGGCCTTCGGCGTCCCCGGCCTGGGGTTTAAAAGGGGGGCCGAAGACGATCTCGTGATCACTCCTTATGCCTCGATGCTGGCGCTGCCATATCGGCCGAAGGCGGTAATGGAGAATGTGGCCTCCCTCGTCCGCACGGGCATGCTGGGAAATTTCGGTCTTTATGAATCGATCGATTATACCGAGGCACGCCTTGCCATGGGGAAAAAACATGCCATTGTGCGCTCCTTCTATGCGCACCACCAGGGTATGATATTCCTGTCCATGGCCAACTATCTGCTTGAAGGGACCATAGTCAGACACTTTCATTGCGATCCGCGCATCCAGAGCGTGGAGCTTTTACTTCAGGAGCAGGTACCTGAGAAGGCCTTTGTCGATCACCACATGCAGGATGAGGCTGCGTCAGGACCCGTTGCCCGGGCGAAGGTGGCCCTCACCCCGTGGTCGGTTCCCGTGCAGACTCACGTGCCGCGCGTTCATTTCCTCTCGAATGGAGATTACGGAGTCCTCATCACGAATGGCGGGGCCGGCTACAGCCGGTGGAAGGAGATTGCCTTAACGCGATGGCGGGCCGATTCAACCCTCGATAACTGGGGGAGCTGGATCTACGTCCATGAACCGGAAACCGGAGATCTCTGGTCGGCAGGATACCAACCCGCAGACGGTACGACCCAGTTGCGGAAAGTCTCTTTTGCCCCGGATAAGGTAGATTTTCAGTGCCAGACGCAGGATATCGTGCTTCACCTGGAGATCACCGTGGCGCCCCACGAGCCCGTTGAAATCAGGCGTCTTTCGGTAACGAACGTGAGCGCCCGTACGCGACGTCTCACCATATCGAGCTACGGCGAGATAGTCCTCGCCGCCAGGGATGTGGACAAGGCCCACCAGGCGTTTAACAAACTTTTTATAGAGAGCGAATACCTGCCCGAGATGAATGCCCTTCTCTTCCATAGGCGCATCCGATCCGCATCGGAAGACCCTGTCTGGCTCATTCACGGTTTTGTGGCAGCAAACGGGTATAAAGGACCTGTCATGTGGGAGACGGACCGGTCGCGATTTCTCGGGCGGCAGCGTACCTGCGCAGATCCGATGATCTTCGGCACGCAGCGTCATGGCTTTTCCGGCACGGTGGGGGCGACACTTGACCCGGTCATGGCCCTCGCCTGTGAGCTGGAGCTGCCTGAAAACGGCACCGTCCACCTCGCCTACTTCACCCTCGCGGCCTCAACGCGACGGGAGGCCCTTCGCCTCGCGGAGCTCTACCGGCGGTGGCCCGCCATAGAGCGGGCCTTCGGCCAGATCAGATCTCAGAGCGAGCAGGAATTGAGCCGCCTGGAGCTTGCCACGCGGGATCTGCAGCTCATACAGGAACTCCTTTCCGTGCTTCTCTATCCCCATGCTGCCCTCCGTGCGGACCCGCAAATACTCGCGAGCAATTCCAGAGGACAGAAGGACCTGTGGCGTTTTTCCGTTTCGGGCGATTATCCTGTTCTCCTTCTCTGCATCGGAAGGGAAGAAGAGCTTGCCCTGGTGAAGGAGCTGCTCAGGGCCCACACCTATTGGCGGGACCGGGGCCTGAAAATCGACCTGGTCATTCTCAATACCCGGGAGACGGGTTATGTGCAGGAGGTTCAGGGGCAGCTCCTGAGGCTGCTTGCACGCACGAACAGTGATGCCTGGTTAAACCGCCGGGGCGGCATTTTTATCGTCAGGGGCGACCAGATCGATGAGGCGGAGCTGGTTCTGCTGAAAACGGTGGCGAGGGCAATCCTGGACGGAGAAAAAGGCTCCCTTGCCGAGCAGATGAAGAACCTCCAGCGAGAGCCTGCCTCTCTGCCGGCCTTTGTCCCCGGGCGATCCGCGTCGGAAGAGACAGAGCCCACACCACCCCTTACCCGGCCCACGGATCTTGCATGGGACAACGGGCTCGGCGGCTTCAGCCCCGGGGGAGAGGAATACGTGATCTATCTCGAGCCGGGACAGGCCACGCCTGCGCCGTGGATAAACGTCATAGCGAACCCTTTTTTCGGCTTTCTTGTGTCCGAGGGCGGCCTGGGCTGCACCTGGGCGATCAACAGCGGTGAAAACCGGCTCACCCCCTGGCACAACGACCCCCTGATCGATACCCCGGCGGAGGCCCTCTACCTGCGGGACGAAGAAACGGCCCAGATATGGTCACCCACGCCTCTCCCCTCTCCGGGTAATGCACCGTACCTGGTCCGGCACGGTATGGGCTATTCGCAGTTTGAGCACCATAGCCACGGCCTCGCACAGAAGGTATGTCTGTTCGCCGCCCTCGATGACCCGGTGAAATGCGTGCAGGTCCGGCTCGAAAACCTGTGGAGCCGCCCACGGAGGGTCACCCTCACCTATTATGTGGAATGGCTCCTGGGGAACGACCGGGAGCGGATGCAGCAATTCGTGGTCTCCGAGTTCGATGAGCTGGGGCAGGCACTGCTCGCCCGTAATGCCTATAATACGGAATTTCACGAGCGGGTGGCATTTGTCTGCTCCGACACGGAGCTTCACGGATTGACCGCCTGCCGCACCGAATTCATGGGTTCCATGGGAAATCCCGCACGTCCTGCGGCGCTTACCCGTATCGGCCTCGCGAACCGCACGGAGGCAGGCATCGATCCATGCGCGGCGTTACAGGTCCACATCGACCTTGAGCCCGGGGAAGCAAAAGAGACCTGCTTCATCATGGGCGAGGGCGCGGACCGGGGGGACGCGTTGCGCCTGGCGAACCTATACCGGCAGCCCGGGAACGGGGAGAACACCCGGCAAAAGATAACCCTTTTTTGGGAGAGCCTCTTGAGCGCGGTTAGGGTTGAAACTCCGGATCCGGCCATGGACGGCATGCTCAACCGCTGGCTCCTCTACCAGACCCTTACCTGCCGCCTTTGGGGGAGGACGGCGCTCTACCAGTCGAGCGGCGCCTACGGGTTCAGAGATCAGTTGCAGGACGTGATGGCCCTCGTCCATGTGGGCCCCGAACTGGCCCGTGCCCATATTCTCATGGCTGCAGGCAGGCAGTTCGAGGAAGGCGACGTGCTGCACTGGTGGCACCCGCCCTCGGTGAGGGGCGTTCGCACCCGCATTTCCGACGATCTTCTGTGGCTGCCCTTTGTCACGGCTCATTATGTGAAGAGCACGGGCGACAGGTCGATTCTCGCCGAAAAAATGCCTTTTCTCCGGGACAAACCCCTGGACCCCGACGAGGAGGAGCGATACGGCTATTATGAGACCACGCCCGAAGGGTACAGCCTTTTCGAGCACTGCCGGCGGGCGATCCGCAAGGGATCGACCTCCGGTATGCACGGTATACCCCTTATAGGCGCAGGCGACTGGAACGACGGCATGAACAGGGTCGGCGTCAAGGGTCTCGGTGAGAGTATCTGGCTCGGCTGGTTTCTCTATGCGGTAATGAACGAGTTTGCCGGAATATGTGACATGGAGGGCGAGAACACACAGGCTGCTGCTTACCGCGAGCATGCCGATATCATCAAGCAAAACCTTGAATCTACCGCGTGGGACGGAGAATGGTATCTTCGCGCCTATTATGATTACGGCGTCCCCCTGGGATCGGGTCGGAGCCGGGAGTGTCAGATCGATTCGATCGCCCAGTCCTGGGCGGTTATTTCGGGGGCCGGTGGAAAATCCCGCACGGAAAAAGCCATGGAATCGGTGATGGAGAGGCTCGTAAACCCGGAGGCACAGCTCGTACAGCTTTTTGCTCCCCCTTTTGATAAAACCCCCCACGATCCCGGTTACATCAAAGGCTACCCCCCGGGAATCAGGGAAAATGGGGGTCAGTATACCCACGCCGCCCTGTGGAGCGTTTGGGCCTATGCCCTTCTTGGACAGGGGGAGCGGGCAGTCGACCTCTTCCGTATGCTCAACCCGATCACCCACGGCGATACAGAGGAGAAGATCGCCCTTTACCGCGGGGAGCCTTACGTGGTCGCCGCGGATGTATACAGCACCGCGCCTCACACGGGTCGGGCAGGATGGACATGGTATACGGGTGCGGCCGGATGGATGTACCGGGTGGGCCTGGAGGCAATCCTCGGCATATGCCGGAGAGGCGATACCCTCCTCATATCGCCCTGCATTCCGAAAGATTGGCCGGGCTATAGGGTGACATACCGCTTCGGAAGAAGCCTTTATCACATTCAAGTGGCAAATCCCCATGGCCTCAACAGGGGATTTACGGAAATTACATGTGACGGGCATATCCTGAATGAACAGGGGATGCCCCTTTCCGATGACGGACTGACACACGAAGTCACTGCAGTAATCCGCGCTGAAGCTCCCACCGGAAGGTGAGTAGTGGCGTCATCCCTTTCCCCGCCCGAGGGTCCGGCTTTCGACGCGGAGCCCTTCCGGACGCTCCTGCCGGCACGCCTCGACCGGCTGCCCTGGAGCAGGTTTCATTGGCTCGTGGTGATCGCCCTCGGTATCACCTGGGTGCTTGACGGGCTTGAAGTCACGCTCACAGGGGCAATGAGCGGCATACTCCAGGAGCCTGAGACTCTGGGTTTCACCAGCCCCGAACTCGGCATCATTGCATCTTTTTACCTCACGGGCGCGGTGCTGGGCTCTCTTGTCTTCGGCTACCTTACCGACCGGTACGGCCGTAAGGTCTTCTTTTTTGTCACCCTCGCCGTCTATCTCAGCGGCGCCTTTCTCACCGCCTTCTCCTGGGACCTCCTGAGCTTCACCATCTTCCGTTTTATCACCGGCACCGGGATAGGCGGAGAGTATGCGGCTATCAACTCCGCGATCGATGAGCTGATCCCGGCACGGGTCCGGGGCCGCGTGAACCTGATCATCAACGGGAGTTTTTGGGTGGGGGCCGCCCTCGGCTCCGTTTCCGCCATCGGGTTTCTCGACCCCCGTCTCTTTCCGGTCGAGCTCGGTTGGCGCATTGCCTTCGGCACCGGCGCGCTGCTCGGGCTTATTATTCTTTTCGTGCGAAGGCATGTGCCGGAGAGCCCGCGGTGGCTTTGCACCCACGGAAGACGCGAAGAGGCGGAGGGAGTGGTCGCCCGGGTCGAGGCGGAGATCGAGGGGGCGACGGGGCGGAAGCTTCCCACCCCCACTGAATACCTGACCCTCTACCCCCGCAGGACCTTCGGCTTCGGCAGCGTCGCCCGCACCATGTTCACCCATTACCGGACCCGCTCCGTCGTCGGCCTCTCATTGGTCATCTCCCAGGCGTTTTTGTATAATGCGATTTTCTTTACCTATGCCCTGGTGCTGACCAGGTTCTACCACGTACCCGCGACCGCGACCGGCCAGTTCCTTCTCCCTCTTGCAATAGGCAACTTCATGGGCCCCCTCGTCCTCGGGCGCTTCTTCGATACTATAGGGAGAAGGCAGATGATCGCCGGGACTTATACTATTTCAGGCCTTCTCCTGGCCCTTACCGGTTATCTCTTTTCCCTGTCGAGCCTTTCTCCCGAAGGTCAGACCGCGCTCTGGACCGCGATCTTCTTTTTCGCCTCCGCGGCGGCAAGCTCAGCTTATCTCACGGTAAGCGAAGTCTTTCCCCTGGAGACGCGGGCTATGGCGATCGCCTTCTTCTATTCGGTGGGTACTGCCGCGGGAGGTGTCGCCGCTCCCTGGCTCTTCGGCACCCTCATCGGCACCGGCTCCAGGATACACGTTTTCTACGGTTATATCGCGGGCGCGTTGCTCATGATCGGCGCTGCCGCAATTGAGGCGATCTACGGGGTGAAGGCGGAGATGCAATCCCTCGAGAAAGTGGCAGCGCCCCTTTCCGCCGAGGCAAGAGAGGGGCGCTGAAAGAATTCTGCTGAATCGTTCTACTTGTCCGGCGGCGGAGGCACCTTCGCGCCCTTTTTGCGGGCCTCGGAAAGTCCTATGGCAACGGCTTGCTTCCTGTTCGTCACTTTCTTCCCGCTCTTGCCGCTTTTCAATTTCCCTTCCTTAAATTCTTCCATCACCTCTTTGACCGTATCCTGTGACTTCTTCGAGTATCTGGCCATCCGGCCCTCCTTTTTCTCCCTTTCGGGCTTACCTTTTCGTCAGCATGGCCTCCATAACTCGATTAAGAGCCGCGGGAACCGCTATGACAGTGAACGACAAGATCCTGGTGAGCATGGTCTCCTTCCTTTCGGAGACGCTTTTCCGTCTCCCCGGGAACCGTTTCGAAACGGGCACGGCCGCAAAGACCCATTATTTTTCACTTTCGTGCAGACCTTTGGCCTCCCGTCTCATGACTCATACATTGAGTCGGCCCTAGGGCATTGTCAAGACCCCTGGGCGTTGATCGTCTCTTTGTGTAGTACTTTTAATTCTTGACGGGCCTGGGTCCGGTACTTAGGTTGCACATATATTCCTTTCCGATGGGCCACTCCCACGGATGAGAGAGCGAGGAGACTATGGATCGATACGTGTGCATTCACGGCCATTTTTATCAACCTCCGCGGGAAAACCCCTGGCTCGAGGCAGTGGAGGTGCAGGACTCCGCCTATCCCTTCCATGACTGGAATGACAGGATAGACGCGGAATGTTACGCCCCCAATACCGCGTCACGCATCACAGGGGGAGACGGCGGAATTATCGACATCGTCAACAACTATTCCAGGATAAGCTTCAATTTCGGCCCCACCCTTCTGAGTTGGATGGAGGTTCACGCACCGGAGACGTATGGAGCGGTTCTGGAAGCGGACCGGGTGAGCATGGAGAGGTTTTCCGGCCACGGCTCCGCGATCGCCCAGGCATATAACCACCTCATCATGCCCCTGGCAAACAGGAGCGATAAGAGGACCCAGGTGTTATGGGGTATCAAAGATTTCGTGCACAGATTTCATCGCGAGCCGGAGGGCATGTGGCTGCCTGAAACCGCGGTCGACCTTGAGACCCTGGAGGTCCTGGCGGAGCAGGGGATCAAGTTTACGGTGCTCGCGCCGAGACAGGCGCACCAGGTGAGGGACCTCGACGACGTGAACGGATGGCAGAGCGTGGACGGGGAGGCGATCGATCCCACCATGGTCTATTCCTGTCCCCTCCCCTCGGGCAAGAGCATCAACCTGTTCTTTTACGACGGCCCCATCTCGAGAGGCATCGCCTTCGAAGATATATTGAAGCAGGGAGAGTCCTTCGCGAACAGGTTGATCGGCGCCTTCAACGATGACCGGACATGGGACCAGCTCGTGCACATCGCCACTGACGGCGAGACCTACGGCCATCACCACCATTTCGGGGATATGGCCCTTGCCTATGCCCTCCACCACATCGAGTCGAACAACCTTGCAAAGGTCACCGTGTACGGTGAATATCTTGAACACCACCCACCGACCCGGGCCGTCGAAATCTACGAGAACTCGTCATGGAGCTGTGCCCATGGCGTGTTACGGTGGAAGGAGAATTGCGGGTGCAATTCGGGGATGCATCAGGGATGGCACCAGAAGTGGAGAAAGCCCTTGAGGGAGTCCCTCGACTGGCTAAGGGACAAGGCCTTACCGGTCTATGAAAAGGAAGCGGGGAAGTACCTTAAAAATCCGTGGCGCGCGAGAGATGAGTATATCGATGTGGTACTCGACCCTTCGGAGGAAAAGGTCTCCCTTTTTCTGGAGGAGCACAGCGTCAGGCCCCTCAGCGACGAGGAGAAGGTCAGGGCCCTCCAGCTTCTTCTGATGCAGCGGTGCGCCATGCTCATGTACACCAGCTGCGGCTGGTTCTTCGACGAGATCTCGGGCATAGAGACCGTTCAGGTGATACAATACGCGGCGCGGATGATCCAACTCCTCGACGGCCTGGGACAGGAATCGCCTGTGGAGCCTGAGTTCGTCGCCATGCTTGCGAAGGCCCCGGGCAACGTGGTCGGGGACGGTGCCAAGGTGTACGAGCTCTACGTGAAACCGGCGAAAGTCGACATCCTGCGTGTGGCTGCCCATTACATTATATCCTCTCTCTTCATGGAATATCCCGAACAAGGAAAGCGTATTTACTCCTTTACGATAGATGATGAGGTATTCGATACGGAAGCGGCGGGTAAGATGAAGCTCGCGATCGGGAGGGGGCGCGTACGCTCCGATTGGACGTGGGATGAGGCCTGTCTCAACCTCGCCGCCGTCTACATGGGCGACCATAATGTGTCGAGCGGGGTAAAAGAGTTCGAGACCGAAGAAAAGTTCAATACCATGCACGATGAAGTCATGTCTGCATTCAAAAAAGGAGATGTGGCGGAAATGGTCAGGACCATGGACAGGCACTTTCCTTCCTCTTCGAATTTCAACCTCTGGCATCTCTTCAGGGATCAGCAGAGATTCGTCATCAATGAGATACTGAAAGACCGCTACGACGGAATTATGGCCCTTTACCGGACGATCTATGAAGATAACTACAGCCTTATGGCTTTTCTCCAATCTTTGCGGAACCCTGTCCCTCCTCAAATGCGTCTCGCGGCGGAGCAGACTTTGAACGACGACCTGGAGACGATCTTTAGGGGCGATGTCTCTGTTGAAAAGCTCTCCCAATTGGTGGAGGATACGAAAAAATGGGAAGTTCAGATCAACGCGGAAGGGATCTCCCTGGCTGCCGGCACCTGGATCCATGCGCGACTCCACGAGGTGGCCCGGGACCCGGAGGGGCCGGACATGATTCCCCTCATGGAGAAGGTGAGCGAGGCGCTGCAGGTTCTGGAGGGTCTGCCCCTGCACCTCGACCTGTGGAGGGCCCAGAACGTATATTTCACCTTGAGAAAAGAGAAGGGCGAGTTTATTGACGTAGCGGCGAAGACGGGAAATGAAGACGCCCTGCGGCGGGAGGCGGCGTTCAGGAAGCTCGGCGAAAGCCTCCACATAAAGCTTTAAACACAGGCGCGCGCCCTTTCCACCGGTGCGTGCCCTTTTTCGTTCTTCACGCCGCGACCGTGTAACGCTCCTCGATCAGCGATTTGATCCGCTCGCGGCTTACGGAGGCCCCAATCCCTTCCAGGGATTCAACCTCCTTCGCCGTGTCGGCGAGATCGTCGTCCTTTATCGACCCCCGAAACCATTGGGAGTAATCACCCCTTTTCAGGTGGTAGAGCCAGGTCTCGTCGTCTATGCCTTCGGCGACCTGGATGAAGAGCATGAGGTTCTGGGCGCGCAGGTTGAGCCTGCTTTCAGGGCCCCTGAAGTAAAAGCTCGTCTCCGGCGACAGCTCTCCCTCGGCATATTTACGCTTGTGCCGCTGCCGCTCCATCTCCGGAGGGCTCCCTTTGAACCGCACCGGTGCGGATTTGTGCACGGGCCAGATAAACGCATCGCCCGGTTTCAGGCCCGACGTGTCGAACAGGGGTGGCTCTCTTCCGGTGAGAGCGCTGAAATCCCGGATGGTCTGCTCCGGTGCGTCTCCGATGGTAAGCAGCACGTCGATCATGGGCAGCAGGCTCGGAGTCACGTGGCCGGGATCGACGGTCACGAACATGAGGCCGCTGATCCCCTCGGGGAAAAGGCCCACAGCGGGGGTCCTGGACGCGGGCATGACATGGTGCGTCTCATCGATGATGATCCAATGGGGATGGCCCAGACGGCCCCGTATCTCGAGAAGGCGGGGCAGGATCTCCTCGAAATATGAGGGACGCTGGTCCCGGCTTACCCCGGTGAGGCTGACTACCACGTGCTGAAGCGGATTTTCAAGAAGCTTCAGGACTTCGGCAGGGTCCGGTGCGGCACGTGTTGTTCCTAATATGGCCGCCGGCTGAAGGTTGGCATAATCCCCCTCGGGGTCGATGATCACCGCCTGGTATCGATGGGAGACCAGATCCTCGACAAAACGGGTGGCGAGGGTCGACTTTCCACCGCCGGAAGTGCCTGCGAGAAGAACGTTCTCACCGTAAGGCTTGAGAAAGGCGGGCTCGCCGGTCAG
The DNA here is from genome assembly GCA_036504895.1 of Syntrophorhabdaceae bacterium. Classification (NCBI taxonomy): domain Bacteria; kingdom Pseudomonadati; phylum Thermodesulfobacteriota; class Syntrophorhabdia; order Syntrophorhabdales; family Syntrophorhabdaceae; species Syntrophorhabdaceae bacterium. The sequence goes on along the minus strand of DASXUJ010000048.1, from coordinate 61,951 downwards.
TGTCTCTCCAAGAACGAGGTGGTGACGAGCGAGCTTCGCTTCGACCTCCGTGAGATCGGACCTGAGGATCCAATCTATCAGCTCGACGACCCCCGCACCCTGGGCGGCCGATGTCACCAGGTCGGCCGATTCCTTAAGGGAGGGCAGTGCATTTGCAACGGCAACGGCGCATTCGCAGCTGTCGAGAAAGGCATGGTCGTTCTCCGCATCCCCCGCGGCCACCACGTTATGGGAAGAGAGCTTCAGCTTTTCAAGGGCCGCCCCCAATCCCGATGCTTTATTTATCCCGCTCGGCAGCACCATCACCGAACCCTTATTAAAGATCACCTGCAGCTCGAGGCCCATGGTGCGGATCGTGTCGAGCACCGCGGTCTGATTCGGCTCCGTCGTGGCAACGATAACCCTGCCCGTGGAAAGGGGAAGGACTCCCCGCAGCCGCAGGGTGTCCGCGAATTCACCGGGAGGGGACTTTGCAAGCGGCTCTTCCTGGCGACTGGCGGGATCGTAGAGGAGGGCGCCGTTCTCCGCCACGATTAAATCGAATATGGCGAGCCCCGAAAAAACGCCCTGAAGGTCCTCTAATTCGCGGCCGGTGACAAGGAGGAGCTTCCGCCCGGAGTGGCGCAGCCTTTCGAGGGCTGCAACGGTGGCCTCATGGACGATGCCTTGCGTCGCAAGGGTGCCGTCGTAATCGACGGCGAGGGCAAAATACCTCATACATGAAATATAGGCACTGATTCGGGAAAAGACGAAGGAAGACCGGCTTACCTGCCGAAAATCCCCAGGAGACCGACGATGATCAGGTAAATCGCCACAATGTAATTGAGCAGCCTTGGCATGATAAGGATGAGAATTCCTGCGATCAGTGCAATAACGGATGAATGGATGGCCGTGAATGCCATGTGTGGCATGTGTATCCTCCTTAGTCGGATTTCTTAGGCGCTACACTGCGTATCGTCGGATTACACCCTTCCTGGTCCTTTTTCCCTCGCCGCGATAAAGCTGAAGGCCTCGTCGAGGGTATCGAGCCGCAGATGGGTATTCTTGCAGGGCCCTTCAGGCCTCTCGTTCGGAATGGCGAGGACGTGTATCTTCTCCGCCACGTCTTTAATCCCGCTCAGAAGGTCCCTCTCGCAGGCAACGGCAAGGATCAGGGAGGGCCTGTACTGCCTGATCGCCTTTCTCGCCTCTTCACCTCCTGCAACGGTCACGATTTGAGCTGCCCTTCCGTTTACCCTCGCCGCCACCTGCTGCCGCGCCTCTTTTTTCAGGCACCGGGGCAGGAGGATGAGCAGGGCGTCGGTCTTCACTTCTCGGGCATGGCTTTTCAGGAGCAGGTTATGGGCCTTGATAAAGGAACTGCCTATTCTGTCCCTGTGGACGCCGAGCTTCGTACCGAGCCATATGCTCTTGGGCAGAAGGGTGAGGAGGAGCTTTTCCTCTATTCCGTAAGGGATAAAGGACCGTTTGAACTGGAGGAGGAGTGCGGCCTCGATAATGGCAATAAGGAGAAAGGCGGCAATAAGCGTAAGAAGGAACGATCCCACGAGGTACGCGAGAAGGGGGCTCGCCTGGTCGAACCGGGGTTTTGCGAGGTACCACCCGAGGGCGAGAAAGACGATGAAGACGAAAAGAGCGGATGCGGCGAGGATGAGGAACGTGTTTATCCTCTCGTCGACTCCCTTCTCTCCGTGGTCGGTCCCTCCGTCCCAGTCGAGCCACTCGTCCCCGAGCTTTCTGTCTCCGGTCCCGGTGCGGGTATGGGTCTTGTCCTCATTCATGGAATCCGCCTGTATGGATTATGACAGGCTCATAGGCGCCTGCTCCACGATTTGTATCGTCTCGCCATCCGCCGGCACGTGCTTCATTTTATTGTAATAAGGCGTGGTCCATCCCTTGTCAACCGGGCGTAGGGCTTGCCTTCGGCATCGGGGGTGAATATATTCGATAGCCGGATAAAGGCGACCGGGAACAACAGGCGAAGGAGTGGGCGAGCGTGAAAAGGAGGGTCCGATTGAGGAGCCTGGCCATGGCGACGATAGGTCGGCTCATATTCACGAGAGGAAAGGGGCCGGGGGCGGGCGGCGAAGCGCGCTCCATTCCCGTCTCCCTGGTTCTCGTCGCGATCTGTCTCGCCTTATTCTCATGCCCTGCCAACGGGGGCGGCGGCGAAGAGGTGCAAAAAGAGAAGGCAGCCAAAACCAAGGCTGCCCGTATCGAGGAGACCTCCTCCGAAGGAGTGAAAGCGCCGCCGCCTCCCGGCCTTGCCATCAAGGAGGCGGAAGCCCAGGCGGTCGATCCCAAGGGTAAAGAGCCCCTGGAAGACGCCATCACCTGTCTTGCCCGCACGATCTACTGGGAGGCGAGGAGCTCGACCGAGGCCGATATGAGGGCCATCGCCTATGTGGTCATGAACCGGGTGGGACACGAGGGCTTTCCGGACACGGTCTGCGGGGTCGTCAAGGAGGGGCGCGAAAAGGGCGCCTGCCAGTTCTCCTGGTGGTGCGACGGTCAGCCGGACACGGCCCAGGACCAGGAATCCTACGCGGTTGCGAAAGAGGTGGCCCGCAAGACCCTCAACCGGGAGTTGAAGGACGAGACCGGGGGTGCCCTCTATTTTCATGGCAAAGGATCTAAACCTCCCTGGTCGCAGAAATATATCAGGACCGCCGCCATCGGCCGTCACGTATTCTATAAACCCGACGGCGGCAAGGCGAAATAGCCCCCTTTTCGCATCTTTAATTTTTCTCTTGACAAATTAATCCCATTCTTCTAAATAGTATATATAGGTCTGACCTATATATTTTTTAAGGAGATTTGCCATGAAAGGATATACCCATATAGATGCGGAACCCTTCCCGGTCCATACATTGAAGAGAGTCGAACGGCCCACTACTCTCATCAACGATGACAAGGTGGAGAGGGTCCGGGAAAGGGATGCGGGTTTTATCAAGGCGGCAACGGGAGATTATGGCCCCGTCCTCGAAAGGGAGTTCAGGCGGTTCATACGCAAGCAGCCCCTGGGCAACGCCTTATCGACCATCAGGACCAATATGATACCTTTTCAGAACGGACCGATCGCCTCTGACAAGGCGCCCCTTCCCCGCGACCCGGAGGCGCTCACCCGCCATATCAAGGAGACCGCCTATTTCCTGAGGGCCGACCAGGTGGGTGTCTGTGCGCTCCCGCCCTACGCGGTCTATTCGAAAACAATAGAGATGTTCAACCTGGATGCAGGTGAGAAGCCGGTCGACCTCCCCCATAAATATGCAATCGCCATCCTCGTGGACCAGGACTGGAGGACCGCGGAGGCGACCTCGGGACACGACTGGATCAGCGGCTCCATGAGCATGCTCGCCTATGCTACTTCCGGCTTTATCGCTAATATCCTCGCCGACTATATCAGACGCCTCGGTTATCCTGCCGAAGCCCACCACGCGCCCAATTACCGGGTCGTGGTCCCCCCAATCCTCCTCTGGGCGGGCTTGGGAGAGATGAGCAGGATCGGAGACTGCGTGGTAAACCCCTTTCTGGGGCCGCGCTTCAAGGCGGCGGTGGTGACCACGGACCTGCCCCTCGTGCCTGACAAACCCATCGATTTCGGACTCCAGGACTTCTGCTCCAAGTGCAAGAAATGCGCCCGCGAGTGCCCGTCCGGGGCCTTGAGCGACGGGGGCAAGGAGATGCATAACGGCTACGAGAAGTGGCCTACGGACGTGAAGAAGTGCACCTCCATGCGGGTGGGAAACCAGAAAGGCTCCTGCTGCGGCACCTGCCTCACCGTCTGCCCCTGGAATAAACCCTATACGCCCCTTCACAGGGCAGTCGGGTGGGCCATGAGAAACTCGGCCCTCGCGAGGAGTGTCGCCATTATGGGAGACGACCTCTTAGGATATGGAAAACCGGACTACCGCACAAAGTGGTGGCTGGACCTCGAAGACGTGGACGGAAAGCTGCAGGTCCCCGAGGACAGATAGGATGGGCCGGGATACCATGCCGGAGACGCCCTTCCAGCAATTCGAGACAAAGAGGTTTTCGGAGCAGGTCGCCCAAATGATCCAGCGGAAGATCATCAAGGACGAGATCAAGATAGGCTCGAGGCTCCCGGGTGAAAGACAGCTCGCCGACGACCTCAAGGTGAGCCGCTCGGTGCTGAGGGAGGCCCTGAGACTCCTCGAGGCAACGGGTTATGTCGACGTAAAGAAGGGGCCGAAGGGCGGCATTTTCGTAAGCAACGTCTTCCACAAGCCCATCAGCGTTCTCTGGAAGAACCTCGCCGAGAACGGCGACATCACGATCGACCATATCTTCGACGTCCGCATGCAGTTCGAGCCCTTCGTGATGGCCGAGGCCACCAGAAACGCCACCGGGGACGATATCCAAAGGCTTCGCGACCTCTATATAGACGTGGAGGACCACTTTCAGGACCCCGTATACCTAAAAAACAGAAATTTCGAATTCCATGTGATCGTTGCCGGTATTACCCGCAATCCCATCCTCTCGACCTTCACCAAGTCCCTCCTCGAGATCCTCGCGGAGACGGCTTTCAACTTCCTCGATCTCGAATTCGAGCAGGAGCTCTCCCGCATCCATCGAGAGACCATAGAGCTGATGGCCCGGGGCAAGACCGCCGCGGTAAAGAACCTGTTCAAAAAGGATATGCTTTATCTCAAAGAGACCCTGAGGAAGACGATGGAGAGGGAAGCCGAAAAACTCTGACACAGGAAAACATAGATAGAGGAGCATTCGATGGGTGATCTTCTTCCGAAGTCCAAAGCAGCGGCGATCCAGGCAGCGCCCGTATTTCTCGGCAGGGACGGCTCGGTCGAGATCCCGAGTGATTCTATCTCCCGTCCCGGGGCCCACGGACCCAGGCGAATCCATTCAGGAAGAGACCGATGACTCCATGTGAGCCATCTTCTTTTAAATCGAACAAAGGGGGATGTGTATGAGACGTTACGGATTAATCTACGGTTTCGCTCTGATGATACTCTTCGGAATTTCTTTTTTGCCCACGCCGGCGCCGGCCCAGGAGAAGGTGATCACCCTCAACTACGCCCATTTCATGCCGATCTCGACCCGCCAGGCCCAACTTGCGGAACAGTGGTGCAAAGAAGTGGAGAAGAGGACCAACAACAGGGTAAAGGTCTCCTTCTATTCGAGCGGCACCCTGGCGCCCGCGCCCCTTATCTATGACGCGGTCAACAAGGGGATTGCGGATGTCGGCTGGTCGTTCCTGAGCTACACGAGAGGAAGGTTCCCCCTCCTCGAAGTGATCGACCTCCCTCTGGGATATAAGAGCGGCTACGTGGCGACAAAGCTCGTCAATGATTTCTATAAGAAGTTCAAACCGAAAGAGATGGACGATACGAAGGTCATGTACCTCCACGCCCACGGGCCCGGCATCCTCATGACCAAGAAGCCGGTCAATAAGCTCGAAGACATGAAAGGCATGAAAATCCGTTCCACGGGATTGAGCGCGAAGATCGTCCAGGTATTGGGAGGCGCCCCGGTCGGAATGCCGATCGCGGAGGCCTATGACGCCATGAGGACAGGAGTGGTCGAGGGCATCCTCATCCCCGTGGAAGGGCTGCAGCAATGGAAGCTCGCCGATTGGACCAAGTTCACCACCGAGAATTACGGCTCCGCCTACACCACCGCGGGCTTCTGCATCATGAACAAGAGCAAGTGGGCGAGCCTTCCCCCGGACATCCAGAACATCATTACCCAGATCAATGCGGAATGGGCAGAGAAGACCGGCCAGCTCTGGGACCAGATGGATAAGGACGGCAGGGTTTACGCCCAGGGCAAGGGCATTAAATTCATCGCCCTTACGAAAGAAGAAGATGCCAAGTGGGCCTCGAAGGTTGCCCCCATGATCGATGACTACGTGAAATCGATGAAGGCAAAGAACCTTCCCGGCGAGGAAGCCCTGGGATACTGTAAAGACTATCTTAGGACGCATCAGAAGTGAGGGAAAAAGGACAACCGATAGATGCGCCCTGAAGCCGGGGGGAGAGCAAACGGGGGCGGCCCATCAGGGCGACATGGGCCGCCCCCTTTGTCTCCTGTCGTCGGACGGGTCATAGAAAAGAAAGTCGTACGTCGCGCCCCACAAAATGAACTCAATATGTAATGGGCAGGAGATTAGCCTCACGATGATGAAAGAGAAGGATAAACACCAAAAAAAGCTGCATCATATCTGGCAAAATGCGGGAAGGCTCGCCTGGTGCGTGGCAGGGGCCGCCATCGCCATCGGCCTGGCGCTCAAATTCACCGGCCTGCCCGCCTCGCCCTTTCTTTTAGCGTCCCTCGGCGGCTCAACCATATTCCTCTTCGGCCTCACCCGCGCCCCCGCAGTCCAGCCCAGGGCCTTCTTCGGCGGCCACCTGAGCAGCGCCCTCATCGGCATTCTCTGCTATCAAATCTGCGGAGATGCCCTATGGGTATCCATGCTCGCCGTGGCCCTCTCCCTCATCTTCATGCTGGCGACGAAAACATTGCACCCTCCCGCAGGAGCCAACGCCCTCATAATGGTCCACAACCACGCCGGCTTCTTGGCCCTCTGGCAGCCCGTGGGCCTGGGCATCCTCATCATCTTCTCAGTAGCGACCTTTTGGAGCCGCATCCTGCCCGGCATGAATCGCTATCCGGTAAAGTGGCTGGAGAAATCACCGCCTGCGATGTTCTGGGGAGGGTGGGAAGAGTAGAAGTGGGGGGACGGGCGCGCTGCGGGGGTAGTCCCTTCCGCTCCCATAGCACGAGAGGCGCCTCCCGCAAACGCACGAGGCGATCGCGGAGCCACCCATAAGAACCATGCACGCCCCGCATTGGCCAAGGCCGCAGCCTAATTTTGGCCCCTTCGGCCCGAGGTCATTTCGAAGGACGTAGAGCAAGGGGGTGTCCGGACTTGCTTTTATTACTGCTGTCTTTCCGTTTACCGTCAGGACGGTCATAATCTCCTCTCTCCGGTAAAACATGATGATCCCGGTGCAAAAGTGAAACAGCTGGGCAATCTTTGTGGGGGGGAGTATATACTCTAGTACCATCATAGACTAAGTTGACAATATATATTTGAATTGATATATTAAAACCCGGTGAAATGGAAAGCCTTCCATTCCGGACTTGCGTGAGACGGGAAAAGGAGAACCGCTTTGAACCTATATGACGTAATCGAGCAGTACCTGGGAGAAGGTCGTGGCGGCGTTCTCGCAACGATCATAAGAAAACTGGGGGCGACTCCGCAAGGATCGGGGGCCAAGGTTTTTTTGGGAGAAGACTTCCGGCTTCACGGTACTATCGGGGGAGGCTGCGTGGAGGCCGAGGCGACGAAGGAAGCCAGGTGGCTCATGGGAGGCAGGGACACCAAAGTAATTCACTATACCATGACGGGAACGGAAGTGGCCGAAGAGGGGATGATCTGCGGGGGCAATGTGGATATTTTCCTGGAGCCCGTCCTTCCCGTCCATAGGGACCTCTATACGGCGATCCGGTCATGCGTGACATCAGGACGAAGGGCCCGGATCATCACGGCTGTCGGCGACGGACGGTTCTTCAAAATGGTCCAAGCTGAAGACGGTGAAGTGTGGGGCGGCGACCCGAAGGCCCTTCCCCATGAGGTGACCGGCGGCTCCTTTGGAGAGCGGAAAACCCTGGTGAAGGCCGGCTTCCTTGTGGAGCCGATCAATCCCAAGCCCCGCCTCTATCTGTACGGCGCCGGTCATATATCCCAATTCATCTCCAGGATTGCCGCAATGGTCGATTTCGACATCACGGTGATCGACGACCGTATGTCCTTTGCCAACAGGGATCGTTTTCCCGAAGCCGAACGCGTGATCGCCGGATTTTTTGACGAGGTCTTGAGAAACCTCGAGCGGACGCCGGAGGATTACCATGTCATCGTCACGAGAGGCCACAAGAACGATGCGGAAGTGCTCGAATCGGTCCTCGCCCAGCCTTCGGCATACGTGGGCATGATAGGCAGCAGGCGTAAGACGAAGATAATCTACGACCACCTGGCGGGTCGCGGCGTGGACCCGCGGTTGTTCGAAAATGTTCATGCCCCCATCGGTCTCGATATCGATGGGGAAACACCGCAGGAGATCGCCGTGAGCATTGCGGCCGAACTGGTCAAGGTAAGGGCGGCACGAAAAAGGCAAGGCTGAGGCGGACTTCTTTTCAGCCGGCTGGAATTATCTGCCTTTCCCGCGGGGTTGCGGGTCCACTTATGGTATAATCTCGAACCTATGAAACCAATGAAAAAAGGGGCGAGTCCCGCGGGCATCTCGGAAAAAGTCATCCGTCTCCTCGAGGTCTACACCCTCATTGCCCAGAGTAAGTTCCCTTCCATAGACTCCATGATGGAACGTTTCCAGGTCGCCAGAAGGACCGTGTTCCGTTATCTCGAGCTCATTAACATCATCGATCCCATCGAGTATGACCGGGACCGGGGCGGCTACAAATTCACCAATGGCGACCGCATCAAGAAGCCCATGCTCTCGGATGAGGAGTTCCAGACCCTGCTCGCAGCAGGGGAGTCAATCTCTCATCTCGGCAAGCCCTTCACCCTGAATTTCCAGAGCCTCGTGACGAGGATGTTCACGCCCGGCGCAAAGATTTCGCCGGGAGAGGGTTCCCCCATCGTCATCAAGACCCCCGATACGATCTTCAACGAAAAGATGGAGGCCATCTTGAGGATACTCCTCATCTCCGTCCAGGAGAAGCGGTCGGTCGATATCACCTACAAGGCCCGCCTCTCCAAAGAGAAGACGGGGCGCACTGTAGACCCTTATGTGGTGGTCCTCTATGAGGGTATATGGATCCTCGTCGGCTTCTGTCACCTGAGAAAGGGCATCCGCAGTTTTGCCCTCGACAGGATAATCGATATAGAGGAGCGCAACCTCTATTTCACTCATCGACCCGATTTCGACCTGAAGGCCTACCTGTCCGGCCCCTGGGGCATCATTGACGGCAAGATGGCGAAAGTCACCGTCAGGTTCGAAAAGGTGGTCTCGGATTACATCCTGAGAAAAGATAAGTGGCATCCCTCTGAAAAAAGGACGATCCTCCCCAATGGTGATGCGGAGCTCTCCTTTACCGTTTCGGGCGTGGATGAAATCAGGCGATGGATCTACTCCTGGCTCCCCAATGTGGAAGTTACGAAGCCGAAATGGCTAAGGAAACAGATCGAGGAAGAACTCTCCCGGTCCGCCCGAAAACATTCTTAAAAAATTCTCCTAAAATCCGCTGACATACTGTTGTCACTCCCCCCTGATACAATTCTACAGTCAATACAGGAGGGCGAAGATGGCGCTACACACGTTCAGGATAAACCACACATACGGAACCGTTGATACCTTTAATCCGGCGGATGCCATGGAGGAGGCCGTCATGGGAGACCGAGATGGCTACGAGCTCATGGAGGCGGAAGGTTTTGAAGCGAGGTGCCTTCAATCGGCTCTATCAGGCGATGGGCAATTGGCCCGCGAGGGCATTCTCCTCATGGCGCTCTGCCTGCATAAGGAGGGACGACGCACGGAGCGGGCTGCGTTACGGGGTAAAAGGGATGAATAAGACCCTTATTCCGGCACTCTATATCCTGGCTTTCCTGGTCGCGGTGCCTGATTTGCAGGCCCCCGAGATTACCGAGCGCGATCTATCCGGCTACGAGGCATATCGCATCGCGGAGAACGGCGCCATCATCGACAGGGACGGCGCCATGAAAGGGTGGTTTCATGGAGATACGATATATGACACCATGTGGAACGAACAATATGTCGTCATGGAGGGGAAGAAGCTCCGTCCCGTGTCGGGCGGCCGCGGAGGATAAGAGGCATAGCCCCCATCGGCCCCTAACCCTTATCGAGGCTCGCCATTGCAGCGGCTCCCCATGTCCGCACAGTCCAGTTTCTTCAGAATGGAAGATTGAAACGAATCCCGGGGCCAACAGCAGAAGACCTTCAGGCCTTCCTTTTCGAGGACAGGCCCGATCCATTCAAGGGGTTTATCGGTCTGTTCATGGAGTTTGTCACAGGGAATGCTCTTATCCTTAAATCCCGTCAATTCCGCCAGGGCGTCGTAGGAGACGCCATAGACGACTCTCTTGAAGCCTGAGTACCACATTGCCGCGCAGCAGAGCATGCAGGGTGCGGCGCTGGTGTACAAAGTGCTCTCCCCCAGCACTTTGGGCGAAATCTCTCGTCTCGCCCTGACTATGAGGTTTATCTCCGCGTGACGGGTACTGTCTTTGTCGGTATAGACCGTATTCTCCGTCGTCAGCATAACTTTGCCCTCATGGACCAGGAGGGCCCCGAAGGTGTGGTTGCCTTTTTTTCCGGCACTGATCGCCAGGTCATAGGCCTGCCGGATGAATCGTTCGTGATCTTTTGCAGCGGTCTCGGCCTGATTGGGGCCAACTGCCCCATTGCCGGCCATGACCGGGGCAAGGGACAGGGCGAGGAGCAGGGCTGACAAAATGGCGGTAAGGGTGAGTCCTTTCATGCAAGCAGCCCCTTTCGGATATATTTAATTTCCATTTTTCTCCTTTATCAGGAACAGGGGGCCAATTGCGGACCCGTGCCTTTCATGGCGTGAGGCGTCATACGCCGTTCGCCCAGTCTTCCCTGGCATATTCCATGATCTTTTTTGCCCGGTCCGAATGGAGTAGAATCCCCTCCCATGAGGGGGTGGCGAAGACTTTCTGCATGAGGAGGCCGTCGCCGCCGAACCATTGGGCAAGGGCTCCGCCGAAGAAATACCCCTTCGTCTTCAGGTGTTCCACTATGGCCCCGATCCATGGCCACGAGAGCTTGAGCCATACCTGCACGACCATCGTTCCCCTGGCGAGGGCCTTACGTTCCTCGACCTCGAAAGCCCCCGGGAAATCCTCTCCCCCCTCGTGGACCGCCATGCGGGCTACCCGGGCAAAATCGAAGACCCGGGTCGTAATGGTGGTGGGCAGTCCCGGCGGGTTTGCCTCGTTTGGAGATTGCAGGAGGGTCCGCTCATCGTCCAGGGCTTCATATACAAACGTAAGGGCGTCCTGATACCGTCCGGGCATATATATCGTCTGCGGTCTCGGGTGGTAGGTCCGGAAAATGAGGAGGGCAGCGACCCGGCCCCCGGCGCTCCCTTCCTTCTCGTAGGCCTCGACGGGCATGAGGTCTATTTCGAGGGCCATCGGCACGGTCCGGGATGCGGTCAATGCTTTCTGCATAAAAATATGGTTGCAGACGCCTTCTCCGAAGACTACGTCGAGGTCCATGGAAGGGGCCATTACTTCGAAGGCATATTCCTGCAGGTTTCCCAGTATTGCGAGACCCCTGTAGGAAGACAAGACGAGGCCCTGGCCAAGCTCATAGGCCCTAGGGCTGGGGGCGGAGCGGTAAAACGCCTCATGGCCGACCACATCGCCTCTTTCGGTCCTGGCCACGAGAGATATGTTGTCCCCTCTTTCGCAGGCATCCCTCAACCGAAGGGGATCGTAGACCAGTTTCATGGGATAGGCGTCGCCGTATACCTCTCTGAAGAGGCGCGCCACTCCGGCCGCGTCTTCAGGGCGAAAGGCGTCCACCTCGAATTTCTGCCCTGCCTCGATCCCCGGTCCCTGCTCTCTCACGCGTTCCTCCTTGGGGAAATTGTCCATATAAGGCCTGCGGCAGCGAGACCTATGAAGGCGGTGAAGATGAAGAGCGGACCATAGCCCCCGCGGGATATGATAACCCCTCCTCCAAAGGGGCCCAAAAAGAAGCCCCCCTGCATCATAAGGAGGGAGAGGTTGAGGTTCATGCTCCTGAAAGGGGGCTCGGAAACATCGAATATGAGGGCGAGAACCACGGGCATTGCGATCCCCCACCCGAGGCCCATGATAAGGGCCAGAATATAAAACGTCTCAGGGCGGCAGAGCGCGCCGAGGGCATAGTAAGAGGCGGCAAGCCCGGCCAGGGAGAGGCCGGCGACGGGGGCCTTGTTGAAACGGTCGAAGAAGGCAGATCCCGCGACCCTCACGCCTATCATGGCCGCGGTGGCGATGGTGAAGAAAAAGCCGGGGTTTTCTATCCCCTGCCCGTGGGCATACTCCTTGAGAAAGAAAAAAACGATGGTGTAGGAGCTATAGAGCAGGAGCTGTACCACGAGGAGGGTTGCCACCTTCCGGTCCTTAATATCCGTCCACAGGTCCCGGGTCTGGGTGGGACGGATATCTGCGGGGCCTGTAATCCCTGCCGGCGGCGCGGGCTTCACGGCTAAAACCGCAAGGGAAGAGAGGAGCATGACCAGGCCCCCGAGGATCAGGATATGGCGGAAATCCGCCGGTCTTTCCCCGATCAGACCGACGAGAGGGGGAATCATGGAGTAAGGGAGGAGCCTGACCACGGATATGAGGCCGAAGGCCCTGCCGCTTTTCTCACGGGGTATCCACACCGTGATCATTGCCATTATGGCGGAGACGAGGCAGACAAAGGCAGCGCCGTGGATTACGCGGACTATTGCGAGGGTCACGAGATCCAAGGCGAAGCTGTAGGCGAATAGAGCGAGCGCCATTCCGAAGAGGGAGACCACGATCCATTTCCGGCCGTTCCCGCTATTGAGGCGCACCGCGAGCATGGGCTGGAGAACGAAGCATGCAAGAGAGTCGGCCCCTATAAGGAACCCGAACCACCCGGAGGGGATGGACAGGGCCTGAAGATAGTGCTGGAACTGAAAGAAGAGGGCCATCACGGCCGCGGCAAAGAAGAAGATGAGATTGAGGGCCGTGAATTCCCTGGTAAAAAGCCTGTCCGGTTGCAATGTGGTCATGTTCGGGTAAGCCCCTCCCCCTTCCCGCCCATTTCCCGGGGTCCGTACTCCGCAAGGCGCAGCACGAGGTTTCCGGCCAAGGCCCTCCTGTAGGATGCACTCGCCCTTACGTCATCGATGGGGGAGACGATCTTATCGACGATGGGCACGATCCTTTGAAGGCTCTCCCGTGTGAGGGGAAAGCCGACAAGGGACTCCTCGGCCTCGCGTGAGGTCACCACCACAGGGCCCACACTCCCCCAGGCAAACCGGGCCTTTTTCACGATCCCCGCGTCCGTGGAATTTATGAGGGCCGCAAAACTGGCGATCGCGATGGCCAGGGCTTTCCGCGGTCCCACCTTCTCAAAGTGAAAAAGCGCAGGGGAGTCATCCTTCTTAAGCCACACCCCGTAGAGCAGCTCATTCTCCGCAAGGGCGGTCTTCCCCGGTCCCAGGATAAATTCGTGAATCGGGAGCCGGCGGGACCGGTCCCTCCTCCTCAGCTCCACTTCCGCGCCCAGGGCGTAAAGGGGCGGCAGCGCGTCGCCCGCAGGTGAAGCAGTGCAGATGTTGCCCCCTATGGTGCCCATGTTCCTTACGGGCGGCGAGCCGAGCACGCGCAGGGCCTTCGCAAGCAACGGGAAATGGGCCTGAATGAGCGGGTGGGACAAGAGGCGCGTGTGGCTCGCGCCGGCCCCGACAAATATGGCGCCCTCCCTTTCCTCGATCGATCGAAGCTCCCTTACGGCTTCAAGCCCTATGAGGGCCCGGGGGTATTGAGCCGAGGCGCGCAGCTTTACGAAAAGGTCGGTGCCGCCGGCAAAGAATTGGGCCATGCCGCACTCCTCCTGCCTGCTCCACAGCTCGCTTAAGGACCCGGGCAGATAGACGTTCATTACGGGCGCCCACCCAACTTGCGTGCAGACGCCGCGGCCGACACCGCCTCCACGATCTTCTGATAGCCCGTGCACCGGCACAGGTTCCCGCTTATGCCTTCCCTGATTTCAGCCTCCGTCGGGCTCGGGTTTCGCGTGAGAAGGTCGAGGGATGCCATCACCATGCCGGGGGTGCAAAAGCCGCACTGGATTGCGCCATATTCTATGAAGGCCTTCTGAAGGGGGTGGAGCTCTCCATTCCGTGCCAGCCCCTCGATGGTCATGACCTCGGCCCCGTCGAGCTGAGGCGCGACCATGAGGCAGGCGAGCCTGCTCTCCGAGTTGACGAGGATCGTGCAGGCCCCGCATTCCCCTGTGCCGCACCCCTCTTTCGTGCCCGTCATCGTGAGGTCCTCCCGGAGTAGATCGATCACCCTTCGTCTCTCATCCGTCTCCATTTCCCTGGCCTCTCCATTGAGAGTGAAGCGTATCTTCACAGGTCGGCCTCCTCTGCGTTCCCGGACAAGAGGGCCTCATGCACGGCTTCGCCAATGAAGGGCGCACGAAGGATCCTGATCCCGCACGCATCGCAGATGGCGTTTCCTATGGCGGGCATGGGTCCGCTCATGCCTATTTCTCCCGCCCCCTTCATTCCGAAGGGCCCCGTCTCCTCGGCTATTTCAACGGGTATGGACTCTATCCGGGGGATATCCATGGATGTAGGGATGATATAGGTGGCAAGGTCTTGTGTGACGATAGAACCGTTCGCGACCTTGAAATCTTCGGTCAGGGCGTACCCGATGCCCATGGCGGTTGCGCCCTCGATCTGCTGTTCGTACACCCGGGGGCTCATCACCTTGCCCGCGTCCGTGATTGCGAGGTAGCGCGCGATCTCCACCTGCCCGGTGAGCTCGTCGATCTCCGCATAGACGAGGTGGGCGCCGTAGGAAAAGATGAGGTGAGGTCCCATGTAAATGGCGTCGAGCCTTTCCCGGGTCACGGGCATCCTGAAATATCCCGTGGCCGTCCTTGCCGGCCCGTCCATGGAGCCGGCCAATTCCCCGAGAGAGATCTCGTTCCCTGTGGGGATATGGCGAACCCGGTCCGGCACAAGGACGAACTCCTCCGGCCGGGTTCCGCCGGTTTGGGCGGAGGCGGCCTTCAGGATAGCTTTTTTGAGATCAGTGGCTGCCTCGATGAGGGCATTGCCATAGGTATAGGTGGTCCGGCTTGCCGACGAGGAGCCGGACGGCAGGGTGCGCGCCGTATCGGGCAGGACCAGCTCCATTGCGGGGCCGTCCTGGACGAGAATATGGCCTGCAATCTGCTGATAGGTGCTTGCATTCCCCTGTCCCATGTCAACCACACCCGCATAGACCCGGATCTTCCCCTCCGCGGTAAGCTCGATCTTTGCCCGGGCCTCGTCGGGCACCATAGGCGGGTAACCCATGGCATGGGCCATACACGCGAGCCCTACGCCCCGGACTTTAAATAGGCCCGCCCCCTTTTTCCACTCATCCCGGGTCTTCCAGAGAGGGTGGCCTAAGATTGTTTCAAGACACTCCGCAGCCCCGGTGGAGTGGGTGAGGATCACTCCCACACAATTCCTGTCCCCTTTCCGCACCACGTTTTGAAGGCGGATCGAGAGGGGGTCCATGCCGAGCTTTCGGGCTGCCATATCGACCATCTGCTCCATGGCAGCCGTCACCTGGGGCACGCCGAACCCGCGGAAGGGTCCGCCCACGGGGTTGTTCGTATAGAGGGCCCACCCTTTTACGCTCACGTTCGGGATACGGTATGCCGAGCCGGCATGCTCGGCCCCCAAGGTCATGATCTCCCCGCCGAGGGGCGAATAGGCGCCTCCGTCGTAATAAAGCCTGCATTCGAGGGCGTGGAACGTTCCGTCCTGCTTCGCGCCCAGCCGGTAATGCATCGTTGCGTTCATGCGCTTCACCCCGGCAAGGAAACTCTCCTCCCTGTCCCACCAAATCTTTACAGGCCTGCCCCCTGCATGGAGCAGGGCAAGGGCGAGGAGGCACTGGACCGTGATGCCGTCCTTGCCGCCGAAGGCGCCGCCGAGATAGGGCGCGATGACCCGGATGCTCCCCGGGTCCATTCCCAGAACCGGGGCTATCTCGAAACAGTCACGGAAAGGCGTCTGGGTAGAGGCGACGATCACGCAGGCCCCGTTCTCCGCGCGATAGGCCCACCCTGCCTCGGTCTCGAGAAAGGCATGTTCCTGGACGGGCGTCTCGTACACGCCCCCCACCACCACGTCGCACTCGCCCATGGCAGAAGCGCATGCGCCGGTCTCCACTGACACGGCTTTTATCACGTTCCCTTCGGGGTTGTCCTCGTGCACGAGGGGAGAGGATTCTTTCAAGGCCTCCTGCGCGGAAAAGACCCCGGGCAGGGGCGCATACTCGAGGAGAATAGAATCGATTGCCCCTTTGAGGGCGCCCCGGCTCTCTGCGAGGATAAGGGCCACTGCCTCGCCTGAGTGGCGGACCACGGTCTCGGCAAGAACCGGCTGGTTCCTTCGGATTATCCCTAACCTGTTCTCCCCGGGGATATCCTTCCAGGTAAGCACCGCAATGACCCCGGGCAGGGCCTCCGCAGCCTCCGTGTGAATGCCCTTGATCGTCGCGTGGGGCACGCCTGCCCGTTTTACGCCTGCCCAGAGGAAGTCGCCCTCGTAATAGTCGGCGGCATATTTCTCTTTCCCCGAAACCTTGGCGCTGCCGTCCGCGCGGGGCGTTGCTTTCCCGATCTCAAAAGGAATTCTATCGACCTTCATGGCCCGGTCTTTCCCCGAGGATGTAGCGCAGGGCCCCGATAAATGCCTCCATGGCCTCATGTTGGGCTATGCTTACCCGTATCCAGTTGGGGAACCTGAACCCCGTCATGCTGCGGATCATGACACCCCGACTCATGAGCCTGCGGTATGCAAGGGTATCGCTCATGGGCAGCTTCACCATGATGAAGCACCCTTCCCCGGACTGGGTAGTGAGACCCATGGATGCCAGCTCCGCGGTGAGATACCCTTTTTCCACCCGCACCAGCTCGCGAGTGCGCTCGATATGCCCGTGATCGCCCATGGCGGCCAGGGCAGCATCCTGGGCCAGCCTGTTCACCGAATAGACGACGCGCGTGCGCCTGATAATATCCACCACTTCCCGACTTCCCGCCAGATACCCTATGCGCAGTCCCGCGAGGCCGTACATTTTCGAAAAAGTCCTGAAGACGACCAGGTTCGGGAACTCTTTGAGGAGGCTCATGGAGTCGGGAAAATCGGGGCCCTCTACAAATTCGCAATAAGCCTCATCCACCACTACAATCCGGCGCCCTTCCGTGCGGGTGAGAAACCGGCGCAGTTTCTCCTCGCTCCAATAAGTTCCCGTGGGATTATTGGGATTGCAGACGAAGAGTATCTTGGTCCGTTCGTCCACCTGGCCGAGCATGGCCTCCCCATCGAAGCCGAAGTCCTTAAGCGGGGTGAGCCGCGCCCGGAACCCGGAAAAGGCGGCCACCCATTCATAGACGGCAAAGGTCTTATCAGCGGTAATGATATTGTCCCCTTCCCGGCAAAAGGCTTTTATCACAAAAGCGATTACCTCGTTTGCGCCGTTGCCCACCAGAAACTGGTCCGGGTGGAGCGAGTATTTTTCCGCGAGCTTTTGACGCAGGTAGTATGAGTCGCCGCTCGGGTAAAGGCCCGCCTCCGCCGGCTCGAACCGCCGTATCACCTCACGGGCGGAAGGGGGAGGCCCGAAGGGGTTCTCATTGTTGTTAAGCCGCCACAGGTGGTCGCACCCGTAGAGGTTCATGAGCACGCGGTCGGGATTGCTGGGGATGTAGGGCTCGAATTTCCTTATGTGGGCCGGGACGAGAGAGGCGAGGTCAGGAAGGGGCATGGCCTTTATTATTACCCCTGGTACTGGAAGGCAACCATATCCGCACCACCCCCGTGAGGAAAGACGAGACGGGGCGCAAACCCTTGCCGGAACAGAAGAGGGGTCAGATCGACCTCCCGGGTATGGGCGAGGTCCATTTCAAAAAAAATGTCCGAAAACCCTTCGGCTCTCAATGATTTCACATGATTTTCGAGGACCTCCCGGGCGTCGGCGCCGTCCCAGAGGAGGCGGAGAATTGCCGAGCTCAGGACACGATCGAAGCGGAGAGAAAAAAAGGCATGGGCGGGCCGTGCCTCACCTCCGCCGGTGGTGACGCGGATATGGCGGGCAAGAAAGAGGCGCTCATATTCCTGTTCCAGGAACGATACGAGGTCAGGATGGGCCCAGACGCTAAGCCCGGGGTCTTCCTTCAGCTGGCGGTAATAAAAAAGGCGGGCCTCTCTCAGTCCGTCAGGTTTTATGCGGTCGATAGACCCCAATAATTCGAAATAGCCGTGAGGGAGCTCGGGAGTCGGGTATATGTCGGTCACGCAAAAGGCCTCTGTCTTTGCGATCTCCATGAGAAGCCCATCCACCAGGGCCTCGGACATGCCGTATTGAGGGGGCTGATCGAAAAGATAGGGACCGAAGGCCTCAATCAGGCGCGCGCCTTCCGTGCGCCACATTATCCCTCCCGCCACCTCGGCCCCGCCGCCCGTTGCCACCAGGACGCGGTACTGACCCTGGGCAACCATATCGACTACCTTACCGGGAAAGCAAAAGTCGACGGGGAAAAATTGAGGCCCATAATAGGCGGCAACCTGCCGGACAAAATGCTTGAGGGCTTCGTTTTCGGGCGCGGCCACATGGAACCGGGCCAGGGCGGGAACCGGCGTCCTGACCAACGTACCTGCCTCGGGATAGGTTTTTTCTTTCACGAGACCCACTCCGCCGTCTTCGAGCATGTGAAGACGGTCCACGAACCTGGACGCGATAATGAGGCCCATGGACGCAAGATCGTCTCCGGGCTCGAGGGGCCCGGGTCCCCTTTCCGGGAGATGAGGAGGCGGAGAGTCCGGGTCGGCATGGAGGAGGAATTTCACTCCCACATAGTAACAGCCGTCCTCCGTCTCCACTGAAAGGGCCTCGCCTTTCCGATATTCTGCGAGGTACGTAAATATCTCCTCGCTCGCGAGCCGCAGCCTCCCCGCATCCTGAGCCTCCATTCCGAATGCGGCGGCCGATTCCTCGATAAAAGACATGGTGAGAGAGAAGTAGGTCATGTCGAGGTGCGTGGCAAGGCGAGTCTCTCTGTGCGCTCGTTCCAAGGATGTCTCCATAGTAATGATTACGGGTCGGTTCTAACTTATATCAGGAAGCATGAAACCCGTCAACAAAACCGAATCTATTGACCCTTTTCCCGCGGATGCAGGACCGGGAGATCGGATCGTTCCGCCAAAAGGCGTATCGCAAAATTATTGTTGCCAATCGGTCCTGATAAACTCCAGGATCTGCTTCGCCCGGTCGGAAAAGAGGTGAATCGCCTCCCAGTCCGGCTGGGTGAGGGTTTTCTGCATGAGAAGCCCGTCCTCACCGAACCATTGAGGCAATATGCCGCCAAAGGAGTAGCCCGTATCCTTCAACAGAGCGACCGCCCTTCCGATCCATGGCCATGACAATTTCAGCCACACCTGGATTACCTCCCCATGCCCGCCCGGAATACGCTCCTCCTCGGCAGAAAAAGCCCGTTCAAATTCCGATCCTGCGGCATGGACAGTCAGGCGGGCAACCCGGGCGGAGGCAAATATCTCCGTCTCGATCCGGGTCGTTTCCGAGGCGGGAAGCCCCTCTCCCGACCGGGAGAATGACCGTCCGTCATCGAGGCCGCGGTAAATATATTGGAAGTACTCCTCATATATCTCAGGGACATGGACCACGTGCGGCTTCGGGCGCGCGGTAATGAACATGAGGAGCGTCGATACCCGCCCCGGTGCGCTCTGTTCCTTTTCATATGCCTCGGCAGGCATGAGGCCGACCTCGAGGGCCGTCTCTATGAAGGGTATTTCGGCAAGGGCAGCTTTCTGGATATAGATGTGATTGCAGACCGGCTCCCCGAAAAGCACCGTGATATCGCGAATGCCGGGCAATGTCTCTCTCACGTGGCGGAAGATCATCCTCATAATGCCCGCGTTCCGGAAGGCCGGCGAGACCGCCCCATTCCCCTTCTCGTATACCCCTTTGTCCGGGGCAGCGCGGAACAGAGAGCTATACCCCACGACCACCTTTCGGGAAGTACGGACCACGATCGGTATCTGCTCCCGTGTTTCGAATGCGGCGACAAGCTGGTCGGGGTGATAGACTATCTTCGCCGGATATTCGTCTCCATAGACTTCCGTAAAAAGCCTCGCCACCCCTTCCGCATCTTCAGGTCCAAAAAAACCGACGGTCAATCCATCGCCGCTCATAAAGGACTCCTTTCATTGCCCGCACCGGGGCTTTTATTTTTATCCACCTTCTCCGCTGCGGGTCTTGTGCAATAATCGGATTGACCTTCGCCCTATCTTTGATAACCATGCCGTCGAACTTAGCTTTGAACGGTTAGCTTCTCACGTGCGTGGTGAGGCTCCGGCCATGGAGCATCCCCTGCCCTTATTTTGTCAGGGTTTTCCCCATGGTCTTTCCGAACTCGCTCGCCTCGAGAATCGATGCCTTCAGGAAATCATGGCTTATTTCAAACGGCTCGTAGTGGATGAAGAATACGTTGAGGCTCTGCTTCACGATCTCGTCCAGCTCCGGCCCCCTCTCGAGCGGGTCGAAACCGATTTGAGCGAGGTGCAACGGCAGGCCCACGTCCTTAAAGAAGCGGGCGGCCTGCTCCGCCTCGTCCATTCGTTTTTCCATGATCAATTGTGTCATCGTGCCGATGGCTACCAGCTCTCCATGAAGGCAGTTTGTATGCAAATCCCTGCAGGCGGTCAATCCCTGGGCCACGCCGTGCGCCCCCGCAAGGCCGCCGCTCTCGAACCCGAGCCCGCTAAGAAGAATATTGGCCTCTACGATACGTTCGAGGGCCTCGCCCGTTTCCCGGTTCCCGATCTCTTCCAGGGCCGCGGTGCCGTATTCGAGGAGCAGGTCACGGCACTGACGCGCAATAGCCAGGGCCGCCATGGTCGGCCTGGCGCCCCGTGCGGTCCGGGCTTCCTGGTTTTCCATGCAGCAGCGCGCTTCATAGAATGTGGAAAAGGCATCCCCCATACCGGCCACGAGAAAGCGGGTCGGGGCAGCGGCAACCACATCGAGATCGACCAGCACCAATAAGGGATTGGTTGAGCTGAATTCGACATCGGCAAAAACCCCGTTCCCGTCGTAGACAACGGAATGGGCCGATGTCGGTGCATCGGTCGAAGCCGTGGTGGGGATTGTAACGGCCCGCACGCCGAGCCTCGAGGCCGCCATTCTCGCAGCATCGAGGCACTTGCCCCCGCCGATGCCGATAAGGACATCTATTCGGGGACCGGGACCTTCGAAGAATTCGGCGACCCTTCCCGCCTCCGCCAGGGATGATTCGCCCTGAAAGATAGCCTTTCTTACGGTAAAGCCGGCGGCCCTGAGGCTATTTTCCACCCTGTCCCCAAGGGCACGGTCCCGCCCCGGGGTAATGAGCACGCCCGCGCAGCCCGAGACGCACAGGGACAGATACTCTCCGAGGAGGCCGATGACTCCCTGCCCCTGAATGTATTGAGAAGGAGACACGAAAAGCTCTATGGGCCGCCCGCGATCCGGGAGCCTTTGGTATGTCGGATTGGGGTCACGGGCGCTCGGGTTTTTCATCCATTTTCCTCCTGTCTTCAAAGGGCTGCAATCCGCCGCAGCCGATAATTATCCGTCCCGTCCATGCCGTGGGGCCGGCTATTCATTCCGGACCCCCTTTGCGGGATGCCCTATTATATACTATACGGGCCTCCATCTGTGATCTAATGATGGCCCCTTGAGCCGTGCCCTTCCCGGGATGGGGTTTGGTCCGGCCGTCAGGGCCGGGGTACTGTCACCCCCTTTAAGACGTATCCGCGAAGCCGGAGCAGGGAATTGGGATGATAGGAAAGCAATTGCCCCACCCTTGACTTTCAGCGGTTGAGCTTTATAAACCATTTATCGAGACGAGTGCCCCGCAGGATTGAGGAGCCCGCCAATTCCGAGCCATCATCGGGGCTACAGGGGAAAGGGCCTGACTTCCGCCCTTTCACAAGGCGGATTCTTATGCCTCTCGGGACCGGCAGCAGCGAAGAGGAAGGGGTTAAAGCGAAGGGGAGGGAGTTGGTATGCCTGCCATGGTAAAGATATATAAAGTGAAGGATTTCATTCGGAAGACTGAAGCGGGAAATATCGATTTGGACCGGTCGATGGAGATCATTCACGAGCTTGCCGCTGCAGCCACTTTTCATACAGGTCACAATATTCTTGTCGATATGCGGGAAACAACGATTGCCGATGACGACAGCATTGGAATGATGTTACAGTTGGCCGTTGAGATGGCCCGTTATAAATCGCTCTTCAAAGGAAAAATCGCGACCGTCGTGCCGCATGAAGAAAAGCGGCTGGCGGTGGCAATGCAGTTTAAAGCCTGTCTCGACTTGAAGGGATTTCAGTATGAGGTTTTCACAAGTTTTGAAGATGCGATCAACTGGCCTTCGGAAATCAAGGAGATGAGTCCTACCCCTCTCTAGCGGGGTATATGCGGCATCCCGGCCGTCAGTCGTCTATCTTTCTCAAGGCCGCTCCTTTATGCATCGCAATATGGTCGGTTTTGTCGCTCTTGATCTCATACTGGGGATCATTCTCGCCGGCGTGATGCGTATAACCTTTGTAATCGACATTTTGCGTATGCACCTTGATGATCCTGCCGCTGGCGTGCCCTGCCTCCGAGTTCCAGGCTACATGGTCGCCCACTTTGAATTTATGTGTCATGATGGCTCCTATCCCCTTGATTTATCGTCTATCGCGGTGCGGCGAAAATGGGTGCTGACACCCATAGGGTAATTATAATCTTTCCATGAAGCAGGGTGCGGATTTCTTATTTGTATTATATAGATAAAAGAACTATAACTAGCGGAAGGAGTAACGCGGCCATCGGGGTTGTGCCAAAGCCCAAACCTGCGTCACTCCTGAATCTGCGAGAAAAAAAGGAGGAGCTTCATGGGTTCCATGATGCACAACCCGGTATACGGCATTTTCGAGGTCCTCGAAAAGAGGAAAAGAATAAACGCGAGGGGAGGAAAGGACAGCTTTCCGGCAGGCCTTCCCTATCCCCATGCCACGAAGATAAAGGACCTCATCGCCTCGATTGCAGGGTGGCCCGTTCGCGTCCATGATCTGGCGGGTGTACAAAACTGGAACATCGACCGGGTGTTGACGATCGACGGCATCCGGAAACCAAAGGCCCACCTCTCGGTCGGTCTCACCGATAAAGGAAATCTCATCCTTGAGTGGTATCCCGATTGGCCGCCCGCGGACGAATACCCCATGACCGAGACGGATTTCAAATCCTGGTCCCGCACCTCACCAAAGCCGCCCATGAACCGAATCGTTACCGTACGGGACATGTGGACCATGATAGGTCCCCTGAGAAAACCCCTTACAGAACCGGGCCGGCTGTTTCTCCAGGTCCTTTCCCGCCATCTTGATTCGGTTGTCGAAGAAATAGGCCATTTCGTCAATGTGCACCTGGAAAGCAGCCTTTGCCTGACCTATGAAGACGAGGAGGATTGGGTAGAGAAAGATGGGATACGGAGAAGGGCCGAGGTCCGGCAGGCAGATATCTTCGCCACTGAAGAGGTAATCCGCAGAAAAAACCTGAAATGGCTCCATACCACATTCGACGCGTTGAAGATATCGCCCGAGACCTTCCTGACAATTTTCAAAGAGGCGGACTACCGGTACTACAGGGCTGCCCAATTGTGCAAAAAGAACGAAATAAGGATAAGTCCCGACGGGACGAAAAAAGTCGCCACACGGCTATACAAAGATTTTAACTCCCTGTATAACGAATACTGCTCGGAACCTCCCCAGGGCGTTCCGGCCGCGGGATCGAACGTAATCAGCCTGTTGAAAAAGGATATTCCTCTGAAAGAATGAGGGGAAATAGGCCATAAACTTGGGCCGGGCTCGATACTTGACTTTCAGTGTTATGAGCTTTATAAACGATTATTAAAGTGAATGCCCTCCGCGGTAATAGAGAACTGCTCATATTTATCGGGAAGCCCCGGATTCTTCCCTCGGGACAGAAGGAAAGTGATGCCGCCCGGGGGCGTGAAAGAGAGGAGGTAACCGGTTGATACGAAAGGAGGGGGCTCATATGTCTGATACAGTAAAAATATATAAAGTGAAGGATTTCATTCGAAAGACCGAAGCAGGAAACATCGATTTCGACCGGTCGTTGAAAATCATTCACGAGCTTGCGGCTGCGGCCTCTTTTCATGAAAATCATAATATTCTTATCGATATGAGGGAAACAACAATCGACAATGAGGACAGCATCGGAACGATGTTGCAACTGGCCGTTGAAATGGCCAAGTACAAATTACTCTTCAAAGGAAAAATAGCAAATGTCGTACCGGATGATGAAAAGCAACTTTCTTTGGCAAATCAGTTTAAAGCATGCCTGGACATCAAAGGATTTCGTTATGAGATTTTTACGAGGTTTGAAGATGCCATCGACTGGCTTTCGGAAATAACGGATGCCAATCCCAACTCCCCGTAACGAATACGCGATTCTTCCCGAGATAATTATTATGATTTTCCCGCCGGTTATTACCTGATGTGCCAGGGATTGGGTAGAGAAGCTCATACTCCCCTCCGTCCGCCCCTCTCCATCCCCCTTGGGCACTCTCGCACCCTTCTTTATAAAAAACCGGCTCCATGCTCGAAGCCGGTCGGGTAGATTGTCGGGAAACTATTCTCTCAATGCCCCTGGCCGGGGAACGCCAGGGCCTCGACAAAGATATAGGCCGCCTGGAGCGCCTCGGTGGGACAGAGGGGGAAACATTCTTTGCATTTCCCGCACTCTTTTGACGCGATTTCCGGAACGAAGCCGATCTCTTTGTGGATGCCCCTGTCCACGAACCCTATCGCGTCTTTCTTCTTTACTTCGGCGCAGTACCTCACGCAGAGCCCGCAGTGGATACAGAAGGAGGGTTCCTGTCCGGTGCGGCTCTCGTCTGCGCCGTACTCTTTCCCGAGCTCCTTAAGCTCGAAGGAATTGGGGGCATGGGCGAGGAGGAGCTCCAGGACGGTCTTGCGGACCCGGTCCACCTTGGGCGACCTGGTCCGGACGATGATATTATTCTGTGCAGGATAAAGACAGGAGACGACAAGACGGGGGGCCGAGCCGCGGCTTTCTACCTCCACCATGCAGAGCCGGCACCCCCCGTAGGGCTCCAGCTTTTTATGGTAGCAGAGGGTGGGGATGCGGATGTGCGCGTTCTGAGCGGCTTTCAGGACCGTCATCCCCTCTCTCGCCTTTACTTCTTCCCCATCGATCTTGAGGGTTATCCCTTTCACGATGCCTTGGCCTCTCTCACTTCTCTCACTATCACCCTTTGGTCTTCGGAAAGGTTCGCCGGGACGGGCACGCCGGACAGCTTCGTCACCGCGGCGAAACGGTCGGGGCAGACTTCGAAGCAGGTCCCGCACTTGGTGCATTTGTCCTGGTCCACCATGTGTATAAGGTTCTTTCCCCCTATGATGGCATCGGCAGGACACTTCCTCGCGCAGGTGGTGCATGCCTTGCATTTCTCGGGCTCGATGTAATAATTGATCAGTTCTTTACAGGCAAGGGCCGGGCACCGTTTTTCGTTGATATGGGCCTCGTACTCATCCCTGAAATACTGGAGGGTGCTGAGAAACGGGTTGGCAGCGCTTCTTCCCAGAGCGCAAAGGGCAGCCTCGCTTGCCACTTCGGCTAATTCCTGCAAAAGCTCGATGTCGCCCGGTTTCCCTTTTCCTTTGGTGATCTTCGTGAGGATCTTGAGCATCTGCCTGATCCCCTCACGGCACGGAACGCATTTACCGCACGATTCATCGGTAAGGAATTCCAGGAAGTACCTGGCCACGTCGACCATGCACGTATCTTCATCGAGCACAATCATTCCACCCGATCCCATCATGGAGCCGGCCTTGGTCAATTCATCGAAGCCGACCTGGAGGTCGAGGAGCCGCTCGGGGATACATCCACCGGAGGGCCCTCCGGTCTGGACCGCCTTGAACTTCTTGCCGTCGGGGATTCCGCCGCCGATCTTATAGATAATGTCATTCAGCGTAATGCCCATGGGCACTTCCACAAGACCTGTGTTGGTGATCTTTCCCACGAGGGAGAAGATTTTCGTACCTTTGCTTTTTTCCGTTCCGTACCGGGTAAACCAGTCGGAGCCTTTCTCGATGATGGGCGGCACATTTGCCCAGGTTTCGACGTTATTGAGAACACTGGGCCTGTCCCACACGCCCTTTACGACGGTATGGACGTATTTCGGCCTGGGCTCCCCTGCCTTGCCTTCGAGTGCCGTCATGAGGGCGCTCGATTCACCACAGACGAAGGCGCCCGCACCCCTGTGGACCTTCACGGAAAAGTCAAAACCCGATCCCAGAATGTTCTTGCCGAGGAGACCGTATTCCTCGGCCTTCTCGATGGCGATAAGCACATTTTCTATTGCCAGGGGATATTCATTACGCACGTAGAGGAAGCCCTCATGGGAGCCGACCGCATAGGCCCCGATTGTCAACCCTTCGAGGACCGAGTGAGGGTTTCCCTCGAGAACAGCCCTGTCCATGAATGCGCCCGGATCGCCTTCGTCGGCGTTGACGATTACATATTTTATATCGCCGGCAGCATGACGGGCCTCTTCCCACTTCCTGCCCGTGGGAAAACCACCACCTCCCCGTCCTCTCAGGTTCGATTTCTTGACCTCGTCCAGCACCTCCTCGGGCGTCATCTTCAGAAGGGCCTTCGCCAAACCGGTGTAACCACCGAACGCGATATAGTCGTCGATGCTCTTGGAGTCGATCTTGATGTTATTCCCGATAATGGTTCGCTCCTGGTTCTTGTAAAAGGGTATATCCGATTCATGGATCGCTTTTTCACCCGTGGCGGAGTCGACATAAAGGAGACGCTCGATGACCTTATTCTCCTTTACGGTTTGACTTACGATCTCGGCAACGTCTTCGGGCTTTACCTCAAGGTAACAGATCTCTTCGGGGTAAATGACGACGATCGGTCCTTTCTCGCAAAACCCGGGACACCCGGTGCCCTTGGCATCTACATCCGCTTTAAGCCCCTGGCTTTCGATCTCCGCAGTAAAGGCAGCCATAACTTCTCCGGCCCCTGAGGCAAGGCAACCGGTACCGGTGCAGATTGAAATGCAGGGCTTCTTCGAGTCCCTTTTGGACAGAATTTCTTGTCTTACTGTTTCCAGATCCTGATGTGAGCACATCTTTTCCATGATTCACCCCCAGAAAGGTTTATGTCTTAAGCTCCCGTTAACCGGCAGCATCGTGCGTTGATGCTTCCATCGATTTCATAATTACCTGAAAAAAACTTTTTGGCCTCGAAAAGCATTTTTCAAGCTCTGCTACTGTACTAAATTCAATACAGTAGCTTCCCGTTGCATAACTCATAATTCCCTGCTTAAAGACCTTTCACAAACCTACATAGCAGCATCCTTGAACATTGTCTTTTGTATACAATACTAGAAACAATACCTATATATGTCAAGCTATTTCTCAAACTTAAAGTGCCTTTTTAGGGACATCCATTAAATTATGAAAATCAAGATAGGAGGTAAATATGTTGTTTTTAATTGTATCCACTAGGGACACTCATTAAATTATCAAATTTTAATTTTTCTGTTGACATGGTCATTTTCTGTTGTTACCCTTCTCTTCATGACACGACAGAGCCGCATCGACGCTCCGGGTGCACTTCATCACCTGATTCTCAGGGGGTGGGGCACCATGTTTTACGACGATATCGACCGTGAGAGCTTTGTCAATCGCGCCGGTAAGGTATTCACCGCAGGGAAAACCAGTTGCTACGCCTTTTCCCTGCTCCCGAACCACGTCCATCTCCTCCTTCGTGCCGGGATGACCCCCATATCGACTATCATGAGACGGCTCCTCACGGGCTACTCCGTCTCGTTCAACAAGCGGCATAAGAGATTGGGCCCTCTTTTTCTGAACCGGTATAAATCTATCCTTTGCGAAGAAGAGCCCTATCTGCTTCAATTGGTACGGTATATCCATCTCAATCCTTTAAGGGCTGAGGTAGTGCCGGACCTGGACTCCCTCGATTCCTATCCCTACTCGGGCCACTCGGTCATAATGGAGCGATGTATCAGGCCATGGCTGGACAGCACCTATATCCTCATGCAGTTCGATCAGGACTCAGAGCCTGCCCGCAGCATTTATCGCAAATTCCTCGAAGAGGGTATCGCGGAGGGACGCAGGGGCGATCTCACGGGAGGCGGTTTCATCCGGAGCAACAGGGGATGGATGCCTTCACGGGACTCGGGCCATCTGAGAAGTGACGAACGCATATTGGGAAGCAGCAGGTTTGTCGCAGAGGTGATGGAGGCCGCCAAGGAGCAATGGGAGCGTACCTATGCACGCAAGATTAGCGGTACCGATTTCGTTTCCATGCAGAAGCACGTGGCCAGGATCTTTCACCTCAACTCGGAAGAGATCCTTCTTCCGGGGAAATACCCCACCCGCGTGGCGGCCCGAAGCGTCCTCTGCTATTTTCTCGTACGGGAGCTCGGTATGACTGCAACCGCGGTCGCTCAGAGGCTCGGGCTGGGTCAACCTGCCGTCAGTATCGCCGTGGAGCGCGGAGAAGCAATCGTGAAAGAGCGGGGGCTGAGACGGTCCTGAAACCGGCCCCGGTAATTGCCGCACCTTGACCCGCTACTGCCTGAAATCCCCTCATCTTTTCTCCAGGTATGCACCCTCTCCGAAAGTGGCTCATCCTGTTTTGGATTGAGAATCCCGGCTGCAGTATGATATTAGTATGCCGGCAGTTTCGTGTATTATTTAAGGGCCCATACTCCAAAAAACGCACACGACCGGGATGGCGATTCTCGTACTGAGCAAGAGGTCAAGGCGGCGTACTCTATCGCACGATTAATCTATGATTCGGGAAGGTTTGAGGGTGAACAAGGAAAGGCTGTGGACAAAGGATTTTATCACGGTAGGGGTCATCAATTTTTTATTTTGTCTCATCTTCTATTTATTGATGGTCGTTACCGCTCCTTATGCGGTAGATAAATTCCATGCTTCCACCAGCATCGCCGGGCTCGTATCGAGCATCTTCATTATCGGCATCCTGGTCGGCCGGTTGGGGACCGGGCACGTTATTGAAGATATTGGCAGGAAGAGGGTCTTAATTCTGGGCACCATATCGCTTATCATCACTTCCGCGCTATATTTTGCCGCGGTCAGCCTCCCCCTGTTGATCATTATCCGGCTGCTCCACGGTCTGACTTTCGGGATCGCGAGCACGGCCACGGGAACGATAGTCGCCCATGTAATCCCCCCTGACAGGCGCGGCGAGGGTATCGGCTATTACAGCATGAGCACCATTCTGGCAGCGGCGATAGGTCCCTTCGCGGGAATGCTCCTGATGCAACACACCGATTTCAGGATGATCTTTATTATTACCTCCCTGATACCCGTCATCGGTCTGGGTACGTCTTTTGTGGTAGGTGAGCCCGATCATCCATTGCGCCGGGATCATG
Organism: Syntrophorhabdaceae bacterium; assembly: GCA_036504895.1. NCBI lineage: Bacteria > Pseudomonadati > Thermodesulfobacteriota > Syntrophorhabdia > Syntrophorhabdales > Syntrophorhabdaceae > Syntrophorhabdaceae bacterium. The sequence goes on along the minus strand of DASXUJ010000048.1, from coordinate 32,629 downwards.
GAAAAGGGGTGACAAGATTTCATATTTCGACCTTTCTTGAATTCGAGGCCTTACCCATATCGATCATCATACTGGTCATCGGTGCCGGTTATTCGGTTTTGCTCGTTTTTTTGTCATTGTATGCCAGGCACATCCACCTTGAAGAAGCGGCGAGCCTCTTTTTCCTCGTATATGCTGCTACGGTCCTGATCTCAAGGCCTTTCTCCGGTCGCCTACTCGATACGAAAGGGGCAAATTTTGTGGTCTATCCTTGTCTTTCCCTCTTTGCAATCGGCATGCTTTTCTTCAGCCGGGCCGGTCATGGACTCTTCCTATTGCTCGCGGCAGTGATAATCGGCCTGGGCTATGGGAACTTTTTATCATGCGCCCAGGCAATTTCTATAAAAACAGTCCCGCCTCACCGGTTGGGACTGGCAACTTCCACCTATTTCATCTGCCTTGATCTGGGGTTCGGCGTGGGACCATACCTCCTCGGAGCGCTGGTCCCCTTTACGGGATATCGGGGGCTCTACATGTTGGTGGCCCTCATGATACTCGCAACTATGGTTCTTTATCATTTCTTGCACGGGAAGAAGGCAGTCGCGTAAGAGAGGAATCCAAAGGAGAGTTCCTATTTCTACCCGGTACGACCGTACCCATCCTTCGAGCTGGGAGAATGTCGCCCTCTAAGGCGGGATTTCAGGCACGGAGACCTCCTGCGAACAGCGCGATTACAGGAAGGTATACGATCCTGGGCGGAACATAGGAAATGGGTTATTAATATTGAAAAGGGCAGCTTTACCAGGAATGTTGCGCCGGAAGACCCCGCTCTTTTTAGCATGGACGGCAGCACAGTGGGGATCAAAAATTAAACGGTTGATAAAAAGGCGGTCTCGGGGAGCGTTGCCTTAAGCGGGAATTAACCACTTATTCCTGTGGCGAACCGCGCCTCGGTCCTTTATTCGCGAAATTATCTGCGAAATTACCGATCACGGGCAGCCGGAACCATAGCCCCCGGTATGCCTTCCAAATCAGGATGACCCAGAGGGCGACACCGGCCAGCCACAGAAAAGATGCGAGGAGAAATCCGAAACGCGGTATGGAAAGCACAAAAGCCATCGCAACAGACAACAGGAGAAACGTCGCCAGTGATTGCATGGCGTGAAACCGCACGAAGGCGCTGCGCTTCTCCATGACGATAAATACGATGCCCGTTACCCAGCCGAGTGTGTAGCAAAGCAGTGCCTCGAAGCTCTCATCCATTCCAAGCGACGTCTCCTGCTCCCTCTCGTCCTCCATCGGTTCTCCTTTTTCGTGAATCTATAGTTGAGAGGGTAGTAAACCGTATCGGTCTTGTCAATACAAATTAAAGCCCTTCTTTCCCTGCAAAACCGCCCGGCGCGGGACGGCAGTAAGACGGCGACATTCATGCTACCCTGAAAAAATGAGCGGGCCCCGTTGCAAAAACGGATAGGGGTAATTAGTTTCATTAAAAATCAAATAACTTCGGGCAGGCTTTATGACTCACAGGGAGAACGTATATTGCGGGATTTCCTACATCATTGCCGGCACGCTGGCCTTTCTCGGCACCATGACGCCTCTCCTCGATATGAGGAACCTTTTTCCCGATATATACCTCAACCTGTCGACCCTCTATTTGCTATGGGTCCCCGCTATTTTAATATCTTTACTGGGTTTCCTGAATTTGCAGAGAAGGAGCAGGGAATTTTCACCTGCTTATTTCATTGCCTCAGCGCTTACCGGAGTAGTCCTCACCATTACGAGTATTGTCACGAGCGCGGGAGCTATTACCTATGCCGGGGAGGGAAATGTGGAACCATCATGGAGATTGGGTATCGGAAGTCTGATGCTTTTGGCGGCTTTTGTATGGACCATCTTTTTTCCCCTGTGCCGGATGATCCGGGCAGCCAGGGCTAAAACACTGGAAAAGAGGATCATGGCAAACCTCCTCTATTCACGTGCCTCATCGAATCTGCGAAGGGGGACCTACTGGCAATACAGATTGTTATCGAAAGGCATTCAAGGGCGTGCCCTTTTGCCCCAGTAAATTCCGGCCTGAGCGAATTAAGGCATACGCAGGATTCACCGCAGAAGTCATATCCGGCAATTCTGCCCAGGTTGTTCCGGTACAAATCCCGGTCTTGGGGACACATTTTTTCCTCCGCCTTGTTCCATAGGCTCGCCCTTACTAAAATAAACGCTGTCGGTGAATAATGAAAATAATATTATTGCTTGCTCTTTCTCCCTCTTTTTGAGCGGCTGCGCCACGGTATACCGCCATCCCGTAAAAAGCGGAAGTGCGCTCGAGCAGGACAGGCAGGAATGTGAGCGCATCTCCAGGGCGAACCTGACCGCGAAAGGCGTTCCGGATACGTGACCGAAGAAGATAGGTGAAGTGACAAGTCGTTGTCTCAAAAAGAAAGGCTGGGCGCCCGTAGGTTAAAGGGCATCGAGGCATGGGCGGCTTTTCCTATATTGTATTTGCTCGCATAATCCATTTGCGGACCTCCACCTTGGCCTCACCAATGATGAGATCGGCGGGAAACTCCGCATCAGCAGGTTCATCGTGGCCCACCCAAGTAAATATAAACCATAGTAAAATAACAGTTCTCGCAAGCCTCTTTCAGGCGCCTTAAAAAGAGCTGGAAAGCCTGTCGGAAGCCAAGGCGTTCACCCGCACCCGACATACCCTGCTGCCGTCCTCGATCACCACTGTCATGATTCCCTCCTTCATGCCTCGATGACCGTCTCGTGCCTTTTAAGGAAGAAAGAAGGTCTTGGCCTGCAATATAATTATTGCATTAAAAGAAACAGTCTTGCCGTGCAAGACGGAAAAAGGAATTGTCCTTCTTCCGCTGATAATATGTAACACAGCACGGTAATTAGGGTTATGAGGTTTCACTCTTCCAGCCGGGTCATGGCATGCAGTTTGTATTATATAAAGATGACCTTGTACAAATTTGAATACAGACGGGTAATACGATCAAGGATTATCTCCTGTTGAGCTGACCGGATCCGCGTCAAAAGAGCAGAACAATAAATTTTTGTTTCAATCAGGAGGAGCGGCATGGGCAAAGAAGTCTCCATCAAAAATATTGTGAAAGAAAAAAGCTGCAGGCCCGAAGGCATCCGGGTCGGGACGGAGAAAGGTGAAACCCTTTTTCACCGCCCTGACCCCATTCTGAATCTTAGTGGCGGAATCAGATTACAGCCTCACGACCTTAACGAAACGATGCTGAAATTAAGGGATCGGCTCACCTTCCTCAAGGGTCGCGATATAAAAGTTGAATTCAAGCCGGCGGAATATGAAATTATGGTTATGGCCGACGCTTCCAGGCTGGAAGAGGCCTTTTTGGGTCTCATAAGAAATGCCGGGGACGCCATGACTTCAGGCGGAATTCTTACGCTCTGCACCGGCCAGGTTCATTTCAGCAACGGCACATACCCTGTCGATGGGGCATATGAACACCTTTACAGCTCTTGTGCCCTCTTTTCCGTTTCCGATACAGGCAAAGGCATGGATGGGGAAACAAAACGCCTCGCCTTTAAGCCTTTCTTTACCACCGAACCGGGCAGGAATACCGGACTCGGCCTTACCCTGGCTTCCGCGATCATCAGAAGCCACGTCGGCAGCGTGAATATAGAGAGCGAGCCCGGAAAGGGCACAAAGGTAGAAGTTTATCTGCCCCTGATCAGCGAATCCCTCAAAGTATCGGCCTCTATCTCCCGGAGCCTCAAATGCGAACGGCCCGTGAGCGCAGCCGGGCACACAAATTAGAATTTTCAAAGGGGGACACGGTGGCGCGTGCCCCCCTTTCCCGTCCATATTCTGTACATCCGGAGAAAAGAAGACTGCCGATCGTTCTTGACGGCCAGGCATGTTCAACCCATATTGTGAATACTACTTCCATGGGGAGTGAATAATGGAAGGAGGTATTGTGTCTAAAGAGATATCCCATATAAAGGACGGCAATGATTCCCGGAAAAGTACGGAAGGGCTTACACCGGTAACACCCGGAAAGATCAGGCCTCACAATATCGATGAGGTGCTTCATGAGCTTCAGGAGCACCAGGCGTCCCTCGAGATGAAAAATAGGGAGCTCGTCGATGCCTGGACAATTTGCGAAGAGTCACGGTCCCGGTACGCCGATCTTTACGAATCGGCTCCTGTCGGCTATCTGACATTTGACGAGCATGGGGTCGTCAAGGAAGTGAATATCATTGCCTCCCGGCTCCTGGGGGCTGTGAAAAAATCCTTGATTAACAAACCTTTCTCCCCTTTTATCGCACCCCCTTCGAGGCAGGTCTTTTCCGGACATATCCAGGAGGCGTTCAAATCCCGTAAAGAAGAGAGTTGCGAAATCGTCGTGAAGAGGAAGGATGGTGCCGCCTTTACCGCGCAATTACAGAGCATGCGGGCGCCCGTAAAGGGGACGCCCCTGGTCCGCACGGTCATTACCAATATTACGGAGCATAAACGCTACGAGGAAGAGCTTCAAAAGAATTATCGTGACCTTGTCGAACATTCCAATAGTATCATTCTGAAATGGAAACCGAACGGAGAGATTACCTTCTTCAATAAGTTCGCCCAATCTTTTTTCGGATATTCCGAAGAGGAGATTATCGGGAAGAACGTCATGATCCTCGTCCCTGAAAAGGATTCTTTCGGCCGCGATCTATCCGCGTTAACCAGGGATATAATTCAAAAACCCGAGCATTATGCGGTTTCGGTAAATGAGAACATTCGCCGCAACGGCAAGCGCGCGTGGGTGAGGTGGACAAACAAGGCTATTTTCGATGATGGCGGCAATGTGGTCGAAATGCTTGTGATCGGCAATGACGTGACCGAGCAGAAGTGGGCCGAAGAATCCCTGAAACGGGTGAACGAGAGGTTCAGGATGACCCTCGAGAGTATTACCGACGGCTTCGTCTCTCTCGACAGGGAATTCCGCTATACTTATGTAAACGAAGCGGCTACGAGGTTTGTGGGCCGCACGCGGGACGAGCTGTTAGGGCGCAGGCCGGATGAAGTCTTCCCGGAATTCCCCAGTCAAGCATTTTATAGACGTTTCATGCGCATACTTGAAGAGGGCAAGCCGGTCCATTTCGAAGAGTATTATGGCCCTCCCCTCAACTGCTGGTTTGAATCCCATTGTTATCCGGAACCTGAGGGTCTTACGGTCTATTTCAGGGATATCACCGATCGAAAGGAGATGGAGGAAAGCCTGCAGAGGGCGCGCGACGAACTGGAGCAACGTGTCCGTGAGCGGACCCGGGAGCTTAAGAAGGCGAATCTAAGGCTTCAGGAGGAGATAGTTCAAAGGGAGAAGGCCGAATCAGAACTCCTCCAGGCGCAAAAGATGGAGGCGATCGGCACCCTCTCCGGCGGGATAGCCCATGATTTCAATAATATTCTGGCGGGTATCATCGGCTTTACCGAAATGGTCCTCGACGATGTCCCGCCTGATACTCCCATACATCGGCATTTGGAGCTTGTACTGAAGAGCGGGATCAGGGGACGGGATCTCGTCAGGCAGATCCTCGCCTTCAGCCGCAAGACGGATCATGAAAGAGAACCTGTCCCCCTGTCTCCCGTGGTCGCGGAGACTCTGAAGCTCCTTAGGGCCTCCCTGCCCACTACCATTCAAATCAAAGTCAATATGGACGCCGGATCGGATAGGGTCTTTGCAAACCCTTCGGAGCTGCAGCAGATCATAATGAACCTCGTGACAAACGCCGCTCATTCGATGCGTGAAAAAGGGGGAAACCTGGAGGTTACGCTCGCAAATAAGGAGATCGGTCCCGGCTCCGGCGTTCAGCTTGCGCCGGGGCCGTATGTGGAGATTGTAATCAAAGACGCGGGGACGGGTATGGAAGAAAAGGTGATGAAAAGGATATTCGAGCCTTTCTTCACCACTAAAGGCATAGGCAAAGGCACCGGCATGGGGCTCGCGGTGGTCTATGGTATTGTTAAGGGCTTGGGCGGCGAGATCACTGTGCAAAGTGCGGCCGGGAAGGGATCGACCTTCAGGGTATTCCTGCCGAGAATTGAAGATGCCGCCTGTCAACAGGCTACCGGAGAGACTCCCGGAGGCATGGAACGCGTTCTTTTCGTGGATGATGAAGAGCTTTTATCCGAACTAGGGAAAGGCGTGCTTGAAAAACTCGGCTACACCGTTACTGCCGCGACGGACGGCCAAAAGGCGTTGAAGATATTCTCACAAAATCCCACTGATTACGACCTGGTCCTTACCGACCAGACGATGCCCGGGATTACCGGGTATGAGCTGGCGCGGCAGCTTCTGGAAATACGAAGAGACCTCCCGATTATCCTCATTACCGGCCACAGCGATTCGGTTTCGGCAAAAAAGGCAAAGGAAGCGGGAATCCGGGGATTCCTGATGAAGCCCCTGTCCACTCAGGAGCTGGCCTATGCGGTGAGACATGCCCTCGATGAAAAACGGTTATCTAAAAGAGAGAAGGGGAGTCTTCACCCCAACTAGCCTCTCCCGTCCTTTCCGATCTTCCTTCACGTCCAAAATCCGCTTGACCGACGTTGCCGGCTCATTTTTGGTGAATGGCTTCATCCGGCCCTCCCGGCCCCTGCTTCCTTCGCTTCTTTTCTATAGCTTGAAAAGCTTTGTCGCGTTTTCACCCTCGATCTTCGCCCTCTCTTCCGCCGACAGACCTACTATCGCCTCGATGGATGCCAGAGGGTCCGCGTCGCCCATGTCGTAGGGGTAATCCGTGCCCAGCAGCACATGGTCCGCGCCAACCGCGGAGATAAGGAACCGGAGCTGATCCGCTCCGTGGGAGATGGTGTCGTAGTGGAACATTTTTACGTACTCTTCCGGCGGCTTTTTCGGCGCCGTGCACTCCGGCCTGATCTTTCTTGCGTGGTTCATCCTTCCTACCACATAAGGAAGCGCGCCTCCCGCATGGGAGAGGATCAGCTTAAGTCCCGGGAGCTTGTCGAAGATCCCGCTGTAGATCAGCGACCCCGCCGCCAGGGTCGTATCCATGGGAAATCCCAGGACGTTGAAGAAGTAGTAATCCTTCATCCTGTCCGCTCCCGCGGGGTTGTGGGGATGGATATAGACAGGTACCCCGAGGGCCGCTGCCGTCTCGAAGAAGGGGAGGAACTGCTCCTCCCCCAGGAATGCCCCGTTCACATTGGTACCTATCTCCACCCCCTTGAGGCCGAGCTTTTGGACCGACCTCTCGAGCTCTTTCCCGGCTAATCCCACATCCTGCAAAGGCACGGTCGCCATGGCCGCGAGCCTCTCCGGATATTCGTGCACGAGTGCCGCGAGCCGGTCGTTTTCGAAACGGCAGATCCTGAAGGTCTGCTCTGCCGGAAGGGCATAGAAGAAGTCGGTAGGCGCGATGGAGAGGACTGCCATGTCGAGGCCCATTTGATCGAGGTCGGCGATCCTTCTTGCCGGGTCCTGGAGCTGGGGGCCCATTTTCCTTATCTGCTCCATCGTATAGTCATAGGCCATATGGCCGGGCTTGGGGGCCATGGGATTTACCGGCCTTTCGGAGAGAAAGTCGAGGGCCTCCCGTATCTCGATGTGGCTGTGCATATCTATTTTCATGATCTTCCGCCTTTCACGGCCCATGATGCCCCAAGGGCCCGCAATTCCTGTATTGTTCCGGGACGGGCAGGGAAGGGAAGGGTCTCGCGTCCGAGCTGCCGCAGGATCTCCCGGGGGTATTCTCCGCCGTGCCCGCCATGGGTGCCCCCCAGTTAAGGGGACCCATGGAAGCTGCGGTTATAGTTATTCATCATTATGACAGTTACGTCAAGCTTCCGGAGCGTTCAAGGGGCTCACGTCGCCCCCCGCTTCAGGCGCCTACTGAGGCTCAGACGGCAAAGCCGTCTGAGCCTCACCCTCTCGCTCGCTGTGCGAGCTACGTAACGCTGAATGGACCCTTTGCGATCGGCCGCGGGAGGGCCGGTTGGGTGTCAACGGGGGCTCGTTGGCTATGTGGGCCTTCGCGGCGTCCTCGTTAAGAAAACTTTTGCGTGACCGAATAAGATAATGTATGCTTTGCGCTATGAAGTGGAAGTTGAAGTGGCTCCTTCAGGCAGCTTTCAGCCGCCTCCCCTGCGGCGGGGCCCTCAATTATTTTTTCCAGCGCCGCATCGTCCACAGCCTTCCTATGTCGGATGCTCAATTCCGGGAAAAACGAAGCGCTGCCTTAACCCACCTCGGCTACTATCACCGATATCGTTCGGAAGGCGACTTCTGCTACGAAGTCGGGTGCGGGCGCGAGCTCTCCATGGCTATGAAGATGAGCCTCCACGGTTTCCGTGAGATCCATTGCGCCGATGTGCTCCCCTTACGGAGAGAGGACCTTGTAAATCATGCCCGTCGTCAATATGAACGCCTGTGGCACGAATACCCCGATATGGCCAAAATCCATTATGCGGCGCCCCTCTATTTCACGCAAACACCCTACCCTTCGGACTTTTTCGACCTCATATATTCCCATACGGTCCTCGAGCATGTGCCCAGGAAGGATCTTCTCCCTCTCCTTGCAGAGTGCAGGAGGATCTTGCGCCCCCGCGGCATCGTCTCCTGCTTCATCGGCTACGCCGACCACTGGCACTACTTCGACGGAAGCATCACACCCTATAATTTTCTCCAATATTCCGAAAAAGAATGGGGAAAATATTCCCCCTCCTTTCAGTATCAAAACAGGTTGAGACATAGTGACTATCTGAAGATTTTTGAAGAGGCAGGCTTCGAGATAGTCGAAGCTAATCCCAGATCGGAGAGCGACGCGGTGTTCGATACGGTGAGGCTCCACCCTGAATTCGCCGGATATGAACGAGAAGATCTGAAAATTATCGAGGCGTGGATCGTGGGGAGAAAGATTCAAGAGATTTGAGATGCCACAATATGTGCTCGCCGAAAGGATGTGCCTTCCTTCCGGTCAGCTCCTGCCGTCGCTTTCAGAGGAGGCGTGCTCCAGGCGGTCCCGGATCATCTTGAGGATAATGAACGATTCCCGCTCTCTTTCTTCGAGGGAGCCCGTGATATAGGCGATGGTCTCGCGATAGACGGGCATGAAGATCTTGGAGAGGGCGTTGCAGCGACGCTGGGTCTTCTTGAGCTCGCGGGCAATGCGCATCACTGCGTTTTCGAGCTCCGCCAGGCGGGCAAGGAGGGGAAGGACTTCTATGAAACGGCTCATGGCCGTGTCGGCATTGGGCGAGGTCCCTTCGAGGCCGAACTGGACGCTCACCGGCTCCGTGCGCACCGTCACGCGGGGGACCCTCATGCCCATGAGGTGCTGCTCCGACAACTCCACCTGGTGGTCCATCCGCACGCCGAGGGCGGCACGATCGATTGCCCCGGCGCCCCGGTCGAGTCGGGCGTCACGCAGCGCAGCAAAGGCCTCGTGAAGCGCGTGAGCAGCGCTTTGCTCAGTCTCGGAGGCACGGCTCACGCGGCTCATAAGCTCGGTGATCAGGATCTGCCGCTTTTGTTCGAGGAGGTCATAGCCCTCCTCCGCGAACTCGAGCTGCCGTTTCAGCATGAGGAGGTTCGATTTGGTGGGGGCAATGTTCAGTTTTGCCATATCCCCTCCTGCCCGGGTCCGTCCTTCACGCCATCCCGGCGGATTCTCCCTTCTCGTGACGGTAGTGCTTCTCGAGCAAGGCGTCGCTCACGCGATGCAGCTCGTCCCGAGGGAGAGCGGAGAGTACGTCCCAGCCCAGCTCCAGGGTGGTTTCTATGGAGCGGTTCTCATATTCCCCCTGGTTCAAAAACCTCGTCTCGAAGGCGTCTCCGAATTTCAGGTACTGCTTGTCGACGGGGCTCAGCTCCTCCTCTCCGATCACGTCCGCGAGCCCGCGCACCCGCTTCACATACGCGTAACATGCAAAAAGCTGGCTTGCGAGGGACGGGTGGTCCTCGCGGGTATAGCCTTTGCCCACGCCGTCCTTCATGAGGCGCGACAGGCTCGGCAGACCGGCGATGGGGGGATATACCCCTCGCTGAAAGAGGTCTCGGTCGAGCACGATCTGCCCTTCCGTAATATAGCCCGTGAGGTCGGGCACGGGGTGGCTGATATCGTCGGCGGGCATGGTGAGAATGGCCATCTGGGTGATGGAGCCCGGGGAGCCTTCGATCCTGCCCGCCCGCTCGTAAATGCCGGCGAGGTCCGAATAGAGGTACCCGGGGTAGCCCTTGCGGCCGGGGATCTCGCCGCGGGCGGTGCCCACTTCGCGCAGGCTTTCGCAGTAATTCGTCATATCCGTAAGGAGCACGAGCACGTGGCGGCCGCAGTCGAAGGCGAGGTGTTCCGCGAGGGTGAGGGCCACCCGGGGCGTGATAAGACGCTCCACGCTCGGCGCGTCGGCCAGCGACAGGAACATGACGGCCCGGGCCAGGGCCCCCGAGTCCCGGAAGTTGCGGATGAAGAACTCGGCCACGTCGTGCTTCACGCCCATGGCGGCAAAGACCATGGAAAACTCCACCTCCTCCTCCAGGAGGCGCGCCTGCCTTACGATCTGGGCGGAGACGCGGTCATGGGGCAGGCCGTTGCCGGAAAAGACCGGGAGCTTCTGGCCCCGCACCAGGGCATTCATCCCGTCGATGGCGGAAAGGCCTGTCTGTATGAATTCCCTGGGGTAGAGCCTGGCGAAGGGGTTGATGGGCATGCCGTTCACGTCCCGCCTATCCGCAGAGAGGGCGGCAGGCCCCCCGTCAATCGGACGGCCGAGCCCATCGAATATGCGCCCCAGCATCCGGCGCGACACGGGAAGGCGAAAGCTCTCGCCCAGGAACCGGGTGCGGAGCCTCCGGTTCGAGAGGCCCATGGTGCCTTCGAGGACCTGCACCACCGCCTGGGTCCCGGAGATGTCGAGCACCCGTCCGAGCCGGGGACGGCCCGTTCCGTCGAGGATCTCCACGGTCTCGTCGTAGCCCACGTCCCGCACCCGCTCCACCACGACCAGCGGTCCCTCGATGCGCGAGGCGCCCACATACTGCAATCCGAGGTCATCTACATCGAACCGGGTCTTCATATCACGAGGCCTTCCTCCCGTATTCCCTGGCAAGGGTCTCGATTTCCGCGAGAACTTCCTGCTCCAGTCCTTTCATCCTTTCGGGCTCGTCATTCCCGAAGGCGGCCTTTGCCCGGAGCACATGGGAGACACAGCCCAGGCCCCTGATCCGGCTTAAGGGGACGCCCTCCTGGATGAGGTCCCGGGCCCTCCGATAGAGGGTGAGAATGATGCGCAGCAGTCCGACCTGCTTCTCGGGGGCGCAATACATGTCGTTCTGATCAAAGGCACTCTGGGCCAGAAAGCCGTCTTTCATGATCTCCGCCACAAAAAGGATCAGGCGCTGTGCATCGGGCAGTACATCGGGTCCGACAAGCTTCACTATCTGCTGGAGGCGCTCCTCGCGCTGGAGGAGGGTCAATGCCTCGGTGCGCTGCTCTGTCCAGTCGGGATCTTCTTTCTTCCACCACGGGCCCACGTCCTCCACGTACTCCGAGTAGGAGTGAAGCCAGTGAATCGAGGGATAATGGCGCGCATTGGCCAGCTCGGTGTCGAGGGCCCAGAAGCAGCGTATGAACCGGCGCGTATGCTGGGTCACGGGCTCCGAAAAGTCCCCGCCGGGCGGGCTGACCGCACCCACGATGCTCACGGAGCCGCGCTCTCCCGCCAGGGTGGTAACCGCTCCTCCCCGCTCGTAGAACTGGGCGAGCCGCGTGGGCAGGGAAGCGGGGAAGCCCTCCTCCGCAGGCATCTCTTCGAGGCGCGCGGCCAGCTCTCTCAGGGCCTCCGCCCAGCGGCTGGTCGAATCGGCGAAGACCGCCACGCTGAGCCCCATATCCCTGTAGTATTCGGCGAGGGTGATGCCCGTGTAGATCGATACCTCCCGCGCTGCCACGGGCATGTTCGAAGTGTTGGCGATCAGGATGGTCCGCTCCATGAGGGGCCTTCCCGAGCGGGGGTCCTTGAGCTCCGGAAATTCGCGGAGCACCTCGGTCATCTCATTCCCCCGCTCCCCGCATCCGATGAAGACGATGATCTCGGCATTCGACCATTTCGCGAGCTGGTGCTGGGTAATCGTCTTTCCCGTACCGAACCCGCCGGGGATGGCCGCGGCTCCGCCCTTGCCGATAGGGAAGAAGGTGTCGATGATGCGCTGCCCCGTGATCAGCGGCTCCGTGATCCTTAGCCGCTCGAAAATGGGGCGAGGCAGCCGGGAGGGCCACCGCTGCAGCATGGTCACTTCCCTGGGGCCGGTCGAGGTCTCGATGACGGCGAGGGTCTCTTTCAGGCTGTATTCTCCCCTTTCCTTTATCGATTTCACCACGCCCGAAATGTCCGGCGGGATCATGATCCGGTGGGAGACGAGAGGCGTCTCCTCGACCGTTCCTATGGTCCTGCCCGCCCCCACCAGGTCACCCGCCGAAACCGACGGCTCAAAGGTCCAATATTTCTCCAGATCGAGGGGGTCTACTTTCTCGCCGCGGCGGATCCATGCGCCGCTTCGCGCCTGGATACCGGGCAAGGGACGCTGGATGCCGTCATAGATATTCCCGAGAAGCCCCGGGCCGAGCCACACGGTAAGGGGAGCACCGGTACGCCGGATGGGCGCGCCGGGCTTGAGCATGGTGGTATCCTCATAGACCTGGATGGTGGCCCGGTCCCCCACGAGACGCACCACCTCGCCTATGAGTCCGAGACTCCCCACCTGCACCACTTCATACATCCCCGCGTCGGCCATCCCTTCGGCAGTTACGATGGGGCCGCTGATGCGGATCGCCGTCGGTTCAACGAACGGTGTCGATGCCGTCATGGGCCGTCCCCTCCTGATTCTGCGTTCGGGATAACGGACACCTTCGCCGCGATGAGTCGCCGCAGCTCCGGCCACATCCGCTCGAGTCTCTTTATAAGACGGTTATCCCAGACCCTGCGCGCCTCCCGGTCTTCCACCACGATGCCGCCTCCCGTAAAATCGGACTCATAGGCGACACTCACCTCGATTGCCGGCCTTTCGGCCCTCCCCAGGATCTCCCGGAGCGCTCCGTCTCCGAATATGGCGCGGTCGGCCTCCGAGATCTTTATCACGAACTGATCCCCTGTTGTCCTGCCTATCACGGCAGAGGCAAGTCCGACGAGGGTCTCCCTGTATTCGAATCCTTCGCGCATCTCGAGCCGCCGGTACGCTTCGTGATAGATGGACTCAAGCATCACTTCCACCCTCTCCGAGTGAAGCCTGCCGATCTCCACCTCGATCGTCGCCGCGACGATCTCCCTTCGCCGGGCAGCCTCGGTCCGCGCCCGGTCATCCTCCTCCTCCCGGGCCTTGCTGGCCTGAAAAGCGGCCTGATCCAGTAGGGCCCGCGCCTCCCTGTTCGCCACGGCAAGGATCTCTTCGGCCTGCGTCCTCGCCACGGCAAGGATCTCTTCGCATAACAGATGCGCAGAATCCGGATTCACCGCCATTCCGAATACCTCCTATCCCACCGTCACACCCACGGCCTCAGCCACAAATTCACGGAGACTCCTCCGTCCGGGCAATGGTCCGTCAGGACCGGGTATCTCCACAATGAGCGGATGGTCCCGCTCGAGACGGATCTCCTCCACCTTCGGCCGGATCAAGGAGGCCGCGGTCTGGGTAATGATCACCATCCCGCAATCAGGACGTGCCAGACTATCCTCCATCGCGGTAGAAGCCTCCTCGGCGGTGGAAACCACCATTACCGTGATGCCTGCCAGCCTGAACCCCTGCGCCGTCTCCTCATCGCCGATACATACAAACTGCACGCAATGCCTCCTAAATCTTCTGCACCAGCATCATGGCAATAGCAAAGCCGAGCACGGCCAATCCTTCAGCCAGGGCCACAAAGAGGATGGACCGGGTGAGGAGCTCCGGTTTCTCCGCCCCCAACCCCAACGCCGCGGAACCGATGCGGCCCACCGCGTATCCCGCGCCGAGGACGCTGAAACCTATGGCGAGGGCGGCGCCCACGGCAAAGCCGATGCTCCTGATCGCCCCATTCTGGTCGGCCGACGCACCGCCTGTCTTCGCGGCCTCCTCCGCCATGGCAGTACCGAGCAGGATTACCCCCGTGAGAATTGCTCCCCATGGTCCTATTCGCCAGTATGACGTCTTTCTCATATGACACCTCCCCTCTTGCGGGCTAAAGCGCCCGGCCCATACTCTCTTTTCCGCCCGCCCGGGTCCCGGCCTCCGGACGGCGTGATCCTTCGGCTACGGCGCCGGGGACCGGTCCTCCGAGAACAGCCTGAAAGGCTTGAAAGGTTGGCCGCTGCCGGAAAAGAATTTGCCGAAGAACTCGTAATACTCGAGACGCAGCGCCTGCACCGAGGCAATGATGCCTTCAAGAACTATGGCGATCATATTGCCCAGAATGATTACGACGACGCCCCACACGCTGCCAAGGGGAAGGCCCTCCAGCTCTTTGGCAAGAACGAACGCCGCAACCAGTAAGGCCGCATGGCTCATGGCGTATGCCGCAAGACGGACGAAGCTTATCGTATTGGCAAGGTAGCCAAGCACCCCTTCAAATGCGCCCACGAGGGATTCTATCAGTGCGGCAGCCATCCCTCCTTCTGCGCCTTCATGGGAAGCCTTTCGGCGGAGGATATGCTCGAGGGGTTCTTTTATCGCCCATGCCAGGATGGGAACCCCCAGGAGGAGCAGGACGGCGATGAGCATAAGACCCCGCGACCGGACGGCAGGTCCCGCGATGACCAGAAAAAGGGCTCCCCAGTAGAATATGAGGCCCATGACACCGAACCTGCCGAGAAGGCCGCCGATCACATCGCCCCGCTGAAATCTGTTCACCATATTGAGCACGAGGCCGAGGCTTATCATTACCATTCCGAACCCGATGGCGAGGTACATGAGCTGCATGGGGTCGCCCTCCAGGGGATCGTGCCAGAGGGCGTAATGCTTGAAGAAGGCGATGCCGAAGACGCTCCCGTATATGGCCCCGAAGATGATGCTCGACGAGCCCCCGAAGAGAAGGAGGAGGCCGAAATCCCGTACTTTTGCAGAAGGGCTTTTCAGGAGCGCGAAAAGACCGCATGCGGCGAGGACCGCGCCGTGACCCGCATCGCCGAACATCATGCCGAACATGACGATATAGCTCAGGGCCACGAAGAGCGTCGGCTCCAGCTCACCATAGCTGGGGAAGCCATAGTTGGAGACCAGCATCTCGAAGGGGCGCAGGAGCCGCGAATGGCGCAGTAATACCGGCACCTCCTCCTCTGATGAGGCATCGGGAGGGGTCGCCCGGACCGCATACCTGCCGCCCGTCTTTTCCCTGATCCGCTCCTCGAGATGGGCCATGTTATCTGCCGGGAGCCAGCCCGAGAGCATGACCGCCGCTTCAGTGCGCGAACATTTTCGTGCCTCCTCCAGGAGCCGGCATTCGACGTCAGCCCCCCGTTCGAGCTCGTGGAGCGCACCCGCTGCCTCCTCCGTGAGCTCCCGAAGGCTTCCTGCCACGCGCTCCAGCTCGACTGCCGTCTCCTCCCGCTCGCCGGCTTTTTCCTCGGAGAAGCTCTCTACCGTGGTCTCCGGCTCTGCGGGGAGGGCCTCGTGCTGAAAACCGGCCCGCTCAAGCACCTGTTGAAGGGCGGATGCGTCCTCGAGGGTGGTGATCGCCACGAGGGAGCGCCGTCCTTTCCGAAGGGCGGCGGGAAGGAGCGCCACCTTCTCTCCCGCTTCTTTTTCCAGCCCTGCGAGCTTCTCCTCCGGCAGGCTTCCTGTGACGAAATGGAGAAACCGGAACCGGTCGGACGCTCCGAGCGGAAGGTCGAGACCGCTATAGCAGGATACCTGATCGCAGAGTGCGGTCAGCTCCTTTTGTCGCTGGACGAGGCGGCGGCGATGCTCCAGGAGGGCTGAAGCCTTTTCCTCGATTGATTGAAGCCCCTCTTCGGCGCGGGCCAGGCTGATCTCTTTCACCTCCGGCTCTTCAGGCAACGGGGCAATGCCCAAAGACTGGCGGAGATCCGCGGCGCGAGCCCTCACGCGGTCCCATTGGGCAAGGTCGCGGGCGGCAAGGGACGCGCAGTCGGGTTCCGGCCTTGTGCGTGTAAGCTGAATTACCCCGAGATTTCCCAGGTCCCTCAACACTTTTGACTGATCCCGCTCAAGGACGATTGCGTCGAGCCTCACCATGGAGACAGGTCTAAACATGAGCCGCCTCCGTCCCGGCCGGGGATATGAGGCGCACCCGGATCGCCTCCGGGGAGAGCCCGCCCCCGATTCCTTCTGAAATCGTGGTGAGATTGGCCACTTCCATGCGACGCAGGCCGGTATATCCCATCACGGTCCCAAGCCCGATGTGGCTCCGGCGGAAGGCAAGGTTGGACAGGCGGAGGAATCGCCTCCAGGCGAGACGCTCCACAATCGCGCTTTCTATTGTCTCTGCCACCGAACCGCCGTCTGCAGCGCACTCCGGGGGCATCTCATCGAGGACCTTCCCCGCCGCACGCATGACCGCGGTGTTCAAGTCGCTATCAGCGGTCATTTGGGTGAAGAGGGTTCGCGAAATTCTCGCAGCCGGGATATGGAGGGGCAGGAGGATATCCGGCGTCAGGCCATAGTGAAATTTCCCCCGGACCACGAGCATGAGAAGAAAGATATCTGCTTCCTGACGCATCATGGGCATGATAATCGCCCGGTCTTCCCATGCGAGCGCCTCTACCCTAGCCATCAATCCCTTGAGATAAAATTGATCCAGGGCTGCTTCCGGGAAGAAGGGGCGCGGATGATCATCGTAGAGAGCAATTACTTTTTCGAGATAAGCCCGAATCGGCCCCCTCGGTATGAGCCGCACAAAATCCTGAAGCGACCGGGCCGTTGCCAGGCCGCGGGTGTCGATTGCCAGGCCCTTAGGAAGGCCGATAAGGTACTCCTCCGGGTCGATCAAAGGCTTCTCCGTAAGGACGGCCCTCAACAGTACCTTGAGGTTCTCCATCTGAAACCGGAGGAGGAGCCAGTTGAACAGGTGAGCTCCCGGCCCGAAAAGATGGATAGTGAAACCGGACAGCTCACGGACCAGCTCGTCGACCAGGAGACGCTGAAACTCGGAAGGGCGACTCAGCTCCGTCTTCGGAAATAAGGCATGGACAAGGTCGGGCATGCTGCGTATACGGCTAATGTCGTCAAGTCGTTTCCCCTCGGCCATACGGCTGCGCCGTGCGTGGAGGCTTACCGCAAGAAAATCGAGGTTCAGGGGCGCGTGTCGTTCCCACGCGGAGCCTGAGTCGGCTATGGCAGTCGGCATACGCATCGCACCACCCCCTCGATGACCGACTCCTTCCTGTCTTTCTCGAGCCGGACCTCCCGGTCGATCTCTTCCGCGGCCCGGGAAAGGCGGCGCTCCTTTTCTTTCTCCGCCTCTTCTATTGCTGTCCCCACGGTCCTTTCGGCCTGAGCAAGCCCTTCGCGGCGGGCCGCTTCTATGAGCGCCTGCCCTTGCTTGCGGGCGTCTGACAGGATACGCTCGGCTTCGGCCCCCGCCTCTTCGACAATGAGCCTCGCCTCATTTTCGGTCGCCATGATCTTCTGGATGATATCGCGCATGGCAGCGCCTCCCTCAGAAAATCAGCTCCTAATGTTGAATCCTGGTGCGTGCGATTCCCGCCGACTTTTCCTGGCTTGCGAGTTTAAATCGCTTGATCACCTCGTCGCCGATAAGCCCGGCGGCTTGGTCATGATCGACACGATCTGTATTGATGATCACGTGGTAGAGAAGGGGGTCGTCGATGTCTTTGTCGAAATTGTCCTTGAGATAGCGTCTGCGGTCTTCGTCCTCTTTTTTCAGGAGGCGCAGAGCCGATTTTTGATCGAGATTGTGGACCCGCTGCAGATGGTTGATTCTCTTTTCCAGGGACCCCACCAGGCGCACATGGAATGCGTTGGCCAGTTTTCCGGCAACCACGCTCGCACCACGACCGACCAGTATCACACGGCCCATCTGAGCGAGCTTCAGCAAGGTGGCATTCGTTTGCTGCACGAGTGTCCACGTGCCGGGGTGCAAGCCCATCCATTCCTCCACCACGTCGGTGAGCATCGTCTTATGGCCTTCTTGCATGAATTCTGCAATATGCTTGTTGTGGTGGTGATCTTCCAGGATCTTCCCGACCAGGTTGCGGTCGAAGACGGTCCATTCCTCCTGCCGGGGAAAACGGGAGTGCAGGTAGTCAGCCAGTTTGGAGGCGATTGCATGGCCGCCGGCGCCGGTCATGCGCGAAATCGTGATAGCCGGTCTTACTCGCGAGGAGGTGCCCTCCTCGCTCTTTACCTGGAAACCACATTCGATGAAGGAGACACATTTCCTGAGGTCAATATTGGTCCACATGGCGACCTCCCTGTCTTTCAGGTTCTCACCCGTGCCCCATCGCGGAGTGAACCCATGTTCAATCTACGGGCGAATCCTTCACGACATCTTATCTGGGTACCGCATGCCCATTCGTGACCGTGCAATCCCCACCTCATCCGGCACGACCGACTCCCGGCTGCCGGCTATTAAGGCTTTTGCCTTCCTTATAGTTCCTCTGCCGGTGTTTGTCAAGGACCTGCAATAGGGCTATTCCAATTATTTTTGTCTTGACAAAGTGCGACTTGTTTTGCCCGACACCGGTGATTAGGTTCCCCCATGGTCCTTGCCTGTGGCGGACCCTTAGACTTTATGACGGACAGGAGAAGGTATGGAAGGCGTATTTATGGTTAAGCAAATGGGCAGGCACGGGAATGGATCCGACAATTTCACGGCAGCCCGCATGCCGGGGATTTCAGGGTCCATGGCAAGGGAGGTTCTGGAAGGGCTGCGGTCAACACCCAAGACCATCAGCCCCAAATACCTCTATGACGAAAAGGGGTCAGCCCTTTTCGAGCAAATATGCGAAACCCCCGAGTACTACCTCTTCCGCACGGAGATGGCGATCCTCACTCGCCATGTCGATGAGATACTCAGTCGGACCGGCGGCGACCTCTGTCTCATAGAACCCGGCGCGGGCGCGTGCCGTAAGGCAAGGCTCATGCTCGGGACGGGGGCGGTCTCCACCTTCGTCCCTGTCGACATCTCGTCGCGCCATCTTATCGACGCGGCCACAGGGGTGGCCCTCGCGTTTCCGGAGGTATCGGTGAACGCCGTGGCAATGGACTTCCTCGCGGAGTTGGCGCAGCTCAGGAAGGCGCTGCCCGGTAACGGCACGCGGCTAATCTTCTATCCCGGCTCCAGTATAGGGAACTTCGAGCCGGCGGCCACATTCCGCCTGCTCGCCGAATTCGCGGATCTCCTGGAAGAGGAGGGCATGCTGTTGATCGGGTACGACCTTCAAAAACACCCTCATTTTTTGGAGCGCGCCTATAATGATGCGGCAGGGGTTACGTCGGCTTTCAACCTGAACCTCCTTACCCGCCTTAACCGCGAGCTGGGGGCGGATTTCGACGTGACCGCCTTCAGGCACATCGCCTTCTACAACGACTCGAGGGGACGGATCGAGATGCATCTGGAGAGTCTTGTACCCCAAAAGGTGAGGGTTGCCGGAGAGACAATCGGTTTCCGGGCCCGGGAGCGTATTCATACTGAAAACTCTTATAAACATACGATCCCCGGCTTTGACGGGATGGCCCGTAGTGCGGGCCTCGAGCCAATCGGCCTGTGGACCGATGAAGACGCGTTTTTCGCCGTCGCCCTGTACCGGCGGCACTCTTCCATGGCGTCCGGACCGGAAGGGGCATAGAGAGATAGCATGGGATTGGGGCAGAACGAAAAGGCGGGCCTCTGCGGGATCTGCTCGGCAGGATGCGGGGTTATCGTCACCTATGATCCGCAGGGCCGCATGAGGGCGGTGAGGGCTGACGAGACCTCCCCCTTCGGAATGATCTGCAGGATCGGCGAGCACTCCCCGGAGATCGTATACAGCCCTCAGAGGATCCCCCATCCCCTGCGAAGGACCGGTCCCAAAGGAACGTACGATTTCAAGAGGATCTCTTGGGATGAGGCATACGACGAGATCGTCGCAAGACTCATGCAGGTAAGGGCGGAATCGGGCCCTGAGGCAGCCGCCATTTACACGGGAAGCGGGAGTTTCGACAGGGCTTTGTGCGACGTGTTTCAGCCCGCCGGGGTCGCAGTTTCCTCCGCTTCGAGCGTGCTTTTCCCCTTCGGTTCGCCCAATACCCTGGGAGTGGGAGCTCTTTGCTATGTCGCCTTTGCCATGATCGCCCCCCATGTGACCTTCGGAAGCATATACATAGATATGATCTCCGACATCGAGCGTGCGGAATTGATCGTGGTGTGGGGGAAGAACCCTGCCGCCAGCTGCCCGCCCGACGATTTCCTTCGGATCCAGGCAGCCAGGGGCCGCGGGGCCGGGATCGTGGTGATCGATCCCCGGCGGACCGCCCTTGCCCGCGAACAGGATACCCTCTGGGTCCCCTTGAGGCCGGGTACGGACGGCGCCCTTGCCCTCGGCATGTGCAATGTCCTCATAGAGGAGGAGCTTTATGACGAGGCTTTCGCGCGGCAATGGACCGATGGGTTTGATGAATTCAGAGATTACGTCCAGCATTTCAGGCCTGACTACGTGGAGCAGATTACCGGGGTGGACGGGGAGACGATGATCTCTCTGGCACGGAGGATCGCCGGAGCCAACGGCGCGGCCCCGGTCATGTACAGGGGCCTCGAATATAACGGCAACGGGGTTCAGACCATACGTGCGGTCCTCACCCTCTGGGCCCTCGCAGGGCAGCTCGATATGCCGGGGGGCCAGTGTTTCAAGATGAAGGGCGCCAGGTTTCCCATCAACCGGGCGAACCTGCTCGCGAACCCGCGCGTGGAAAAGGCGGCGGGCCATAACGACTTCCCCCTCTATACCAAGTACCGCGGCGAGTTCCATGCCATTGCGCTGCCGAAGGCCATACTGGAACACGACCCTTACCCCATCCGGTTCCTGCTGAGCCTCGGGGCGTCGCTCACCACTTCGTGGCCCCACACGAGCCTCTGGAAGAAGACGTTAGGCGCCCTCGATTTCTTCGTGTCCGTGGACCGCCAATGGACCGGAGATATGGCCTACGCGGACATCGTCCTTCCCGCGGCCACCTATTACGAGACGGAATCGTACATGGTCTACGATGGGGCCTTCAGGATAAGGGAGAAGATGATCGAGTCCGTGGGGGAGGCCCGATACGACTTCTTCATTCAAGCCGAGCTGGCGCGCAGGCTCGGCTACGGAGAGCTTTACCCTCAAACCGCAGAGGAGCTCCTCTCCTACGTGCTTTCCGGCTCGGGATTCACCCCTGAAGATGTACGCAATGCCGGCGGGCTCGTGCGGGTCAAGGGGCAGATGATGGAGTACAGGAAATGGGAAAAGGGGCTGCTGCGCAATGACGGGAAGCCGGGCTTCGCCACGCCCTCGGGAAAATTCGAGATCGCCTCATCCGTGCTCGAAGAGTACGGGTACGAGCCTCTTCCGCGCTACGTCGAGCCCCGCGAAAGTCCCGCGTCGGACCCGCGGCTGGCGGAAACCTTTCCCCTGGTTTTCAATTCCGGCGCCTTCCACAATGTGGACCTCCACGCCCTCAATCAATCGATTCCGTCTCTCGCCGGCGAGCAGCCCGTGCCCACGGTAATGATAAACACGGTCGATGCGGAAAAACGGGGGATCGTCCACGGCGAAAAGGTGCTCATACGTACGACCCGGGGAGAGGTCTCCATGTACGCCCTCGTAACGGATGATATCGTGCGGGGCGCGGTGGAGGCAAGCGGCTCGGGGGGCGCCTCCCCCGATGCCCACGAGTGGCGGGAGGCATGGGTCAATGAGCTCACCGACCTCAATAACTACGATCCTATCTCGGGGTTCCCCACCTATAAGGCACTTCTGTGCGATGTGCTCAAGGTCGGGGATGGGAAGAAACGGGAAATGGCGGGCTCCGGCGAATACATGCTCGAAGAAAAGGTCCCTGAAACCGTCCGAAAGTCCATATATTTCGACCACAACGCCACGTCTCCCCTCCACCCTCAGGTGCGCACGTTCATGGCGGAATTCCTCACGACCTATGGAAATCCGTCGAGCATCCACAAGGCAGGCCGGGTTGCCCATGACGCGATCGAGGCAACCAGGAAGGCCCTCTCCCTTCTCGTGGGCTGCACACCGCGCCGCCTCGTCTTTACAAGCGGGGGCTCGGAGGGAAACAATTTCGTCATCCACGGCATAGCCCGTGTGTCCGCCCCGGAGAAGACCCATATCATCACGAGCACGATCGAGCACCCCTCCGTGACCGGCATCTGCCAATGGCTTGAAACCCGGGGCTTTTCCGTGACCTATCTTCCGGTCGATCATTACGGAGTAATCAACCCGGAAGAGCTGTCCCAGGCGATCACGGAGCGCACCTGTCTCGTGAGCGTCATGACCGCAAATAACGAAACAGGCTCTCTCCAGCCGATCTCCGAGCTTGCGCGCATTGCCCGGGAGCGGGGCGTCCCTTTCCACACGGACGCAGTCCAGGCGGCAGGCAGGATGGTAATACACGCTGACGAATGGGGCGTTGACTTCCTCACCCTTTCGGCCCACAAATTCGGCGGACCCAAGGGGACGGGCGCCGTCTATATCCGCAAGGGAATGGAGATCCCGCCCCTCATCCACGGGGGAAAGCAGGAGGGCGGCTTAAGGGGAGGGACGGAGAATACGGCAGGTATCGCGGGCATGGGAGTGGCGGCAGGGCTCGCACTCCAGGACCTGCCGGAGATGGAGGGCCGGGTGCGCACTATGCGCGACCTCCTCTGTGAAGGGATCTGCCGTATAATACCGAGCGCCCGTGTAAACGGCCATCCGGAAAAAAGGCTCCCCAATACGCTCAATGTGACCCTTCCCGGCCTGCGGGGAGAGTCGGTGGTCTATGCCCTCGATTCGCAAGGCGTCTACTTTTCCTCGGGATCGGCCTGCAAGTCGGGCTCGCCCGAGCCCTCCCAGGCGCTGCTCGCCATGGGGCTCTCCAAAGAAGAGGCCCACTGCTCCCTCAGGTTTTCCCTCGGCATCGAAAATAAGGAAGATGAGGTGGCGGAGGTGGTCCGCCTGCTGGAAGAGACAATAGAGACTTCCCTCGCCAACGTGCGCTTCGTCTCGTGCAGGTAAGGGACCGTGATAATCCCGGAATTTGATGCAATAACCCGTGCCCACGCGTACTCGACCGGAGGCACGTGAGATAAGGAGGATTTATGAACTTTATAGACGTAGGCAAAGAAAAGACGAACCCCATCAAAATCTACTACAAGGACTGGGGAGAGGGACAACCCGTGGTCTTCAGCCACGGCTGGCCCCTTTCGGCGGATGCATGGGAAGACCAGATGCTCTTTCTGGGCGCCCATGGATTTCGCGTGATCGCCCACGACCGCCGGAGCCACGGCAGGTCGAGCCAGCCCTGGAACGGCAATGACATGGATACCTATGCCGACGACCTGGCCACGCTTATGGAGGCCCTCGACCTGAAAGGGGTGACCCTTGTCGGCCATTCCACGGGCGGCGGTGAGGTGGCCCGGTACATCGGCCGCCACGGCACGAAACGCGTGGCCAAAGCAGTACTGATCGGCGCGGTGACGCCCCTCATGCTCAAAACTTCCGCCAACCCCGGCGGGGTGCCCATGGAGACCTTCGATTCGATACGGGCGGGGGTCATTGCCGACCGTTCCCAGTACTTTCACGACCTCGCCGTCCCCTTTTACGGGGCCAACAGACCGGGCGCCAAGGTCTCCCAGGGCTTAAGGGACTCCTTTTGGCTCCAGGGCATGCAGGCGGGTTACAAAGGGGTGCTCGACTGCATCCGCGCCTTCTCCGAGACGGATTTCACCGCCGACCTGAAGAAATTTCACCTGCCGACCCTGATTATCCATGGTGACGACGATCAGATCGTGCCCATCGGCTCTTCGGCGGTCCTTTCGTCCAAAATCATCGAGGGCGCGAAGCTTCAGATCTACCCCGGGGCGCCCCACGGGGTCTGCTCCACCCACAAAGACCGGATCAACGCGGACCTGCTGGAGTTCATCAGGGCCTGAGGCATGCCCGGCATTGTGGCAAGGAAGGAGGATAAATGATAAAGTTCATAAAATCGATCGCGGCCGCCGCCTTTCCCTCCACGGCCCAACCCCCCGCCGGGGCGGAATTTAACCGCATCTTCACCCACCACACGGCAACGGCGAACAACGTGCGCCTCCACTATGTGACCGGCGGGCAGGACGAGCCGGTGGTCCTGCTCCACGGGTTCGCCGAGACCTGGTATATGTGGCGCCATGTGATGCCCGGGCTTGCAAAGCACCACACCGTCATAGTTCCCGATCTACGGGGCGCGGGGGACTCCGACAAACCCTCCGCCGGCTACGACAAGCGGACCCTCGCGGAGGACATCTATCAGCTGGTGCGCTCCCTCGGGCATGAAAAGATATCGCTCGTGGGCCACGACATCGGCCTCATGGTCGCCTATGCCTATGCCGCGGCCCATCCCGCCCAGGTCCGTCGTCTCGTGCTCCTCGACGCGCCCATTCCGGGGACAAGTATCTTCGAAGAATTCGAAAAAAGCGGGCGGGCCTGGCATTTTGCCTTCCACAATGTCCCGAACCTGCCTGAGGTGCTCGTGGCGGGACGGGAGCGGACTTATCTGACGGAGGGCTTCTTCCGCGCCCTTTCGTATAATCCGGCGGCCTTTACCGAAGCAGATATCGACGAGTACGTGCGCTCCTATTCCTCGCCCGGAGGAATGAGGGCCGGTTTCGAATATTTTCGTGCCTTTTCCAGGGACAAGGCTGACAATAAGATCTATTTTGCCCGGAAGCTGGCAATGCCGGTCCTTGCCTTGGGAGGGGCGCAGAGCCTGGGCCCGGTAATGGTCGATACAGTGAAGGAAGTGGCCCTCAACGTGCGGGGCGGATCGGTCGAGCGCTGCGGCCACTGGATAGCCGACGAGCAGCCGGCTTCCCTTACCGCCCAGATCCTCGCCTTCTTCGGCGAGGAAAAGTAGGCGCCGCCCATCAAAGAAATCAGGGCGCGCTCTCCGGTTCGATCCGGCAGGGGCGCCTGTTACTGTTGTCCGAAGCCTTCTCCCCTCACTGCCCCGCGCCTCCCTTTCTGTAAAACTACATTGTTCTTGACAATCAGGGTTTTGATATGAAATAAGGAGGTGTACCGCTAAAATGAAAGGAGCGCTGTCTTCCGGACCAAGCAGGATAGCCCTGCCGACCGGGTCACGGCATCCGCGGGAGGATTCGACTCACATGAACAAATATCCTGAAATAGCCGACAAGCTGATGAGCCTCGAAGAGGCGGTAAAGAGGTTCGTGGAGAAGGGTTCCCAGATTACCCTCGGGGGGTTCACCGTCAACCGGAACCCCATGGCGCTCGCATACGAGATCGCGCGCCAGGGCGTGACCGACCTCCACCTCATATGCCATTCCCACGGCCAGGCCCTCGATCTCCTTATAGGCGCAGGGTGCGTGAAGCGCCTGGAGATCGCCTACGGGGGCAACGGCAGGTACGCTCCTACGTGCATCCGTTTCCGGAAGGCCATCGAAGAGGGCCTCATCGAGTTCGAGGATTACTCAAACTATCAGATGAGCCTGCGCTTTCTCGCGGGCGCCCTGGGCCTCCCCTTCATACCTACGAAGTCGGGCCTCGGCTCCGATATCATCACAAAGGAAGGTTTCTCTCCCGAGACGAGAAGGCAGAGGAAGGTGGCCCGGAGGAAGTGCCTTGTCGCCGAGGACCCTTTCAGCGACAAGGAGGATAACGTGGTGCTCCTGCCTGCCGCCAACCCGGATGTGGCCCTCATGCACGCCCAGTACGTGGGGGAAGACGGGACGGTGAGGATAAAGGGCCTCACCTTCGCCGACGTGGAGCAGGCGAAATCGGCGGACAGGGTGATCGTCACCTGCGAGGAGATCGTCCCCCGCTCGTTCATACGCCTCGACCCGGACCAGAATTCACTCCCTTCTTTCTTTGTGGACGCCATCGTCCGGGTGCAATACGGCGCCCATCCAACTGCCTGTTACGGGTTTTACGATTACGACCCGACCCACCTCAAGCTCTATAAGGCCATGGCACATGAGAACGCAGGGTGGAAGAGATACCTCGACGACTGGGTCTACGGCGTCTCCTCTCACGAGGCGTACCTTGAAAAGGCCGGGGCTAAAGAGCTCATGAGGATACGGGCGAATCCCATTGTGGGCTACGCAGTAGGCCTCGACAGGAAATGAGGGGAAAGAATGAAAGATTATACGGACAACGAGATGATGGCCTTGAGCGCAGGGCGGCTCACAAAAAACGGTGATATTCTCTTCGCGGGCACGGGGGTCTCCATGCTCGCCGCCACCGCGGCGAAAAGGATCTATTCCCCCCGGGCAGTGATCTTCTTCGAGACCGGCGGCATCGATCCCTTGCTCGACGAAATCCCGATGGCGGTCTCCGATCTCAGGGTCATGAGCGGGACCGCGCTCAATTCCGGCCTTATCGAAGCCTTTTCAATCGTCGGCCACAGGCGGCTCCACACCATCGCCTTCCTGGGCGCCGCCCAGATCGACAGGTTCGGAAATCTGAATACCACAAGCCTTGGCGATTATCTCAGGCCCTCCGCCCGGTTCCCGGGAAGCGGCGGCGCCTGTGACGTATCGTCCTTTGCCTCGGGCGTCGTCACCTTTATCCGGCATGAACGCAGGAGGTTCGTCGATCGGCTTGACTACCGGACGAGCGTGGGATGGCACGAAGGGGGCGATTCGAGAAAACGCCTCGGACTCGAGCGCGGAGGGGCCCTCGCAGTGGTGACCGACCTCGGCGTCCTCAGGTTCGACGACGAGACAAAGGAGGCCTATCTCGCCGAGTACTACCCTGGAGTCCCGATAGAGAAAATTATAGAAAATACGGGGTTCCCCCTCGACGTATCGCGGGCAGTGGAAGCGCGGCCCCCTTCGCCTGAGGAACTCCGGATTCTCAGGGAAGAGGTGGACCCCCAGCGGCTCATGCTTTAATCTGAACCCCTCTATCCGGCCCGGGTCGCACCTTCCATGCCTTCAAGCAGGGCGACGGGAAAACCGGCGAATACCTGATCGAGGGCCAGGACGCGGCGGCCCCCTTCCTCGACTGCGAAAATTTCTCTGCCCGTAAAAACGTCCCGGAACAGATTGGCGGTCACCTCGTCCGAAAGGGTGATCCATGACCCTTCCCAGACTCTTCCGAGAGGCAGGTCCCTGGGCGAATCGATGAGGTGGGTAAGGAACCTGGGCACGACGGTAATGACGGCATTCTTCTCTTTGAATCGTGCAAAGGCGCACACATTCTCGCTTCTGGTGCCCTCGGATGAGAGAGAGACATAGGCCCCGTCCCTGAAAAGGGAGGCTTTCTCCTTCCGGAAGCCCAACGCCGTGTAAGTGAGGTACAGTTTTATGGCGCCCGTGGGCCAGGTGGAGAGGAGGCTTTTTATCATGCGTGAACGGTCCTCCCCATGGAGTGCCGCCTGCCTTTTCAGCCGTGAAAGCATGTTTTTTCTTATTTTGAAATCTACGGGTTTCCGGTTATCCGGGTCCACGAGGTTCAGATCCCACAGCTCGGACCCCTGATAGAAATCGGGTACCCCGGGTGACGTGATCTTGATGAGGGCCTGGGAGAGGGAATTGAACATCCCCATATAGGAGATCTTCTCCTGAAATTCTACCAGGTCTTTCACAAAAGGATTCGCAGAGGCACGGGAGAGGATATCCTCCACAAATCCAAGCACCCCCTCCTCGTAGGAAGGCTCCTGGCTGATCCAGCTGCTGTTGATCTTCGCCTCTCTTATCGCCTTGAGCATGTATTCCTTGATCCTCTGTATGAATTGGGCATACTCCTCGCTGCCGGGCAATTCGGCACCCGGAGGCCATATGGCCAGGAGCGTCTGATAGAGCAGGTACTCCTCATTGGAATCGGGGACGGGCCGGTCATCGGCCATACGCTTCTTTTTCCTGTTGAGCCTGCTCCATCTGGTGACACGGGTGCGCCATTCATCGGGGATCTCAGAGAGGACGTTTATGCGCGCCCTCGCATCCTCGCCGCGCTTCGTATCGTGGGTTGAGGTGGTCACGAGCGAGTAGGGCCTCTCGATGGAGGTCTCCATATTTTGCCGGTGAAAGGCATCGAGGGTCGTACCGAATTTGTCGGGGCTTCCCCCCACTTCATTGAGGGAGACGAATTTATTGTATACATAAAAGACCGTATCCTCGATCCCTTTTGCCGTGACGGGACCCGTGACCTGCTGAAATCTCATCACAAAATCGATCAATTGGGCGCGATCAGCCTCGCTCATATCCGCGGGGTGTTTAAGCAGGAGCACCCTGTGGAGGAAATCGAAGATACTCGCATTAAGGGCAGGGTTCTTCCGCTTCCCTTCCCGGACGGCCTGGGCGATGTAACGCCGGTCCCTTTCCTCGACCCCTGCCGCCGTCACATAGGTCCTGTACACGGGGAAGCAGGAGATCACCTCCATGATCACGGTCCTTAGGCTGTTCAAGGTAAAATCCCTCGTGTGCCGGTTCTTTTCGGAAAGCCTGTTGAGAAATTGGCCCAGGGCATTGATCTCTGCCGACAGGGAGGTGAGGGTGATCAGCTTCTTCTTTTCATATACCAGGTCCGCATACTTGGTCTTTTCGCCGATGAACCGCTCGTAGATCCGATCGAATGCCCTGCCGTGGCCGGTTTCGATGAAGATGCCGTTCAAGGGGTTCAGAAATACATATCCGATGGTGCTGAAGATCGCCCAGTCCTCCGGCACCTTTTCGTCCCGGGCGAGGATCTTCTCGCCCACGATATAGAATGGTTTGAATCGCGGATCGGATGAGACAGCGTCCTCATACTCCTTCCGGACCCTTGTTTCCGGGTCGTCTCCGGGTGCCGCGGACCCGCTTTGGCCCCCGGCCCGGCCCCGACGGGTTTCAACGAAGCAGAGTCCCTGCAGCTCCCTGAAATACCGCGCAGGGTCGTAAAGGCCGTCAGGATGATCGATCCTCAGGCCCGTGACCTTACCTTCACGGATCAGGCGGGAGAGAAGGTCATTGCATTTTGTGAATACTTCCGGATTCTCCATGCGTGTCGCGGCCAGGCCGTTGATGTCGAAAAACCTCCGGTAGTTGATCTCTTCGGTAGCCACACTCCAGAAGGAGAGCCTCCATACCTGTTTGCCGAGAAGGTCGTCGAGGAGATTGAAGCTTTTCGCATCTCCTTTCGTTCCGTTATATATGGCCACGTTCCCTTCTATGTAGGCGCGTATGGCGGGATTCCGATCGCAAAGGGTTTGGAGCCGCCTCTTGATGATCTCCTTCTCCCGGTGCCTCTCGACGACCTTTTCCGGGTCTTTGTCCGTATACGACGGCAGACAGGTGAGGGCGGTGATGATGCTCATCAACTCCGCGAGGTCAGGGTGGTCCCGGCCGGGCAGGGTCTGGGCCTCGTCGATCCGGTGACTCAATATGTCTTTATAGGTCTCGGGCAGAATGGGGAGCCTGTGGTCGAAATAGCTGAGAAAGAACGCCCCCTTTTCGAAGCCGAGCCTCAGCTCCTGGTTCTCGAGGATCGCTCCGTACTGGTCTCCCAGAATGGGGATGAGGACCCTGTTTTCAAGCTCCCGTTTCGTGGGGTGCCAGTCTATATCGAAGAAACCCGCGTAAGGGGAGCTTGGCCCATTCTCGAGAACGCCCATCCACCACATATTCTCGTCGCTCTCCACATTCATGTGGTTGGGAACGATATCGAGGATGAATCCCATGTCATGGGCCTTAAGCTCTTTGATAAACCGGTCGAAGGCCGGCTCTCCGCCCATTTCCGGACCCAGCATGTTCGGGTCCACGATGTCATACCCGCTGATGCTGCCTTTTCCGGTCTTGAAGCACGGCGACGAGTAGACGTCGGTAATGCCGAGATCATTAAGGTAGGGGACGAGCTTTTGGCCGTCGGTGAAGGTGAACCTATGGCTCATCTGCAGTCTGTAGGTGGCAACCGGAATTCTCAGGCTGGAATGCTCTTCCATTTCGGCTCCGCTATGGGTGAAACTTCATGGTAATCTGGAAAGAACCGGGCTTCTACACCCGGACGTCTGTAAGCACGTAAAGGGAGGCGCTGGTCCGCCCCGCTTCAATCAAAGCCTTTCCGTCTTCGAAATCGAGGACTTTAGGGGCACGGGATCCGTCACCGCCCCACTCGGGCGCGGATGAGTCGAGGATCTTTTCCCACTTGCCCGGGGGGAGCGTCAGTTCGACGGCAACATTGTCTTCGTTGAAATTGAAGACGAGGAACGCAGTCGAGTCGCGGATCCATCTCCTCATTATAAGGGTCTTCTCTTTTTCGAATACCCTTATCTCGGCCTGTTCTTTCACGGGGCGGGCAAGGACGGGGACCTCCTTCCTCAGCTTGATAAGGGTCCTGTAGAAGTCGTAAAGCCTGTTCTCGGAAGGCGATCTCGGCCCGTCGAGGTGTATCTTTGCATCGAGGAACGTCTTCTCCGCTTCGGGATCGGGCGCCTCCATCCCCCAGAGGGTGGCGACCTCCTCATCCTTCGATTTCCGCACCGCCTCGGAGAGAGCGGGATCGAAAAAGCTCGTGAAATAATAAAAGGGCGCTTTCTCCCCATATTCTTCTCCCATGAAGAGAAGGGGGATATAGGGAGAGAGAAGGACCATGGCCGCGCGCAGCTTCAGCTCTTCCAGCGATTCCACGGCGCCGGGCCTCACCTGGGTGTTGCCGACCTGGTCATGGTTTTGGGAACAGACCACAAACTGATTGGCGGGCATTTCTTTTGAGGAATTTCCGTGCCTGCGGCGCCGGTGTGGGGAGTGCTGGCCGGAATAAACGAACCCTTCCTCCAGGGCCTTGGCCATTTGGGAGAGGGCCCCGAAATCCTTGTAATAGGTCCGTTGATCATGGGTAATCAAGGTGTGAAGGGAATGATGAAAATCGTCATTCCACACCGCATCGAGCCCGTATCCCCCCTTTTCCCAAGGGTTTATCACCCTCACGTCATTGAGATCGCTCTCCGCGATCAGAGCGACCTCGTTCCCGGAAGCCTTTTTAAAGCAGTCAACTGCTTCCGCGAGTTCCATGAGAACATGGTGTGCGCTCAGATCATAGATGCCCTGTATCGCATCAAGCCTCAGGGCATCGCCATGGTACTCGCTGAGCCAGTAAAGGGCGTTGCTGATGAAATAGTGTCGTACCTGATCGCTTAGAGGACCATCATAATTAACCGCATCTCCCCACGGTGTGTTATACCGGTCGGTGAAATAATCGACGGCGAAGGTTCTTAGGTAGTTGCCTTCCGGGCCGAGATGATTATACACCACGTCGAAAATCACCGCCAATCCTTTGCGGTGACAGGCGTCCACGAGCTTTTTGAGCGCCCATGGCCCTCCGTAGCTATTCTGCGGCGCAAAGGGGAATACCCCGTCATATCCCCAGTTCCTTTCGCCGGGAAACTGGGTAACCGGCATGATCTCAATCGCGGTTATGCCGAGCTCCTTCATGTAATCGAGATAGCCGATCGCGGCTTCAAAGGTGCCCTCCTGTGTGAAGGTCCCGATATGGATCTCGTAAATGATAAAGTCTTTGAGCTGCCTCCCCTTCCAATCCCTGTCCTGCCATTGGTACGCCGAGGGATCGATCACCTGCGAAGGTCCGTGCACGCCTTCAGGCTGAAATCTCGATGCCGGGTCGGGCCGCTCCGAAATACCGTCGATCACATAAAAATAGCGGTCCTGCTCACGAACGCCTTCGGCCAGCCCCCCATGATACCCCCATTCTTCCCGGGACAGGTCAATCTCTCTTGGGCCGGCCTCGGTGAAGAGCTTTACGGTCACCTTCTTTGCCTCGGGGACCCATACCCTGAAGCGAACGCCCTTGTTCACGACGGATGCCCCTATATCAAGCTGCCACTCATATTCCTTCAAAAGCACCTTCCTTATGGAACCGGAGAAGGGAGAAGAGTCCCTTTACCAAAACCCAATCGGTCCCGGCACATTCTTATTTTCAAAGGGCTCATGCCGCGGCGAGACAGGTATCCCGTCTGTCAACTCCCTTCCCCATCATGTAATGTCTTGCTATTGCGTTGTCAACCTGCGGCCTCCGGCTTGGGCGGCAAAGCAGGGGATGACTTTTCTTCCCCCAACATCTCTTGAATGCCTCTCAGGGGGATATCGACCCGTTCGGGACGACTATTCAGCGCATAACCGAGCTCATACACCGCTTTCTCGAGGAGGTATGCGTTGAGCAGGGTTTTAACGTCGTCTTTATTTTCCGGGATGAACGATGCGTTGCCCGCGGTAACCAGATAGAAACGGACGAAGATACCCGCCGTATACCGGTACCAGAGGTCCGCCCACGGCTGCAGCAGGCGCGCATCCTCCTCCCTGACGGATACCTCTCTCAGCGCGGTATAGACGGCATAGTGGAAAGACCTCACCATGCCCGCCACATCTCTGAAAGGCGAGTATTTGAGACGCCTCTCCGCTAGCCCCCGCGCGGGCTCGCCTTCAAAATCTATGATCAGAAAATCCTTTCCCGTGTAAAGGACCTGGCCGAGATGATAATCGCCGTGGATTCTGATCC
>DASXUJ010000047.1 GCA_036504895.1 Syntrophorhabdaceae bacterium | reverse complement strand
ACCGCAGTTCTATCTTAGAACCACGGACGTGACCGGCGTGGCAAAGCTTCCCGAAGGCGTGGAAATGGTCATGCCCGGGGATAACGTAACCCTCTCGGTCGAGCTGGTGACGCCCATCGCCCTCGAGAAAGAGCTTCGCTTCGCTATCAGGGAAGGCGGAAGGACCGTAGGCGCAGGCGTTGTCACCGAGATTATAGAATAAGGGGTAGAAAATGAGGCAATTAGTGATCCTTGCTTGCACCGACTGCAAGAACAGGAATTATACGACAACCAAGAACAAACAGAAGACACCCGACAGGCTGGAACTCAAGAAATATTGCAGCTGTTGCAGGAAGCATACCGCACACAGGGAGACAAAATAAAAAGGCCAGTAGCTCTAACGGATAGAGCACCGGACTCCAAATCCGGGTGTTGGGGGTTCGAATCCCTCCTGGCCTGTTCACAATGGAGACACCATGGATTTCAAGAAAGTAACCGAAACGGTTAAAGACTACTTCAGAGAAGTATATCTGGAGGCAAAGAGGGTGACGTGGCCCTCCCGGAAAGACGCCTTAAAAGGGACCTACGTAGTTCTTATAACCACGGTGATTGCTGCGGCATTCCTAGGAATTGTCGACGTGGGACTTGCGAAGATTGTCCAGACAATTTTGCGTGGATAAAAACATATGACCTCAGAGAAAAAATGGTACGTGGTACACACCTATTCAGGGTATGAGCAGAAGGTAAAAGAAGCCCTGGAAGATGCGATCAAGACCGCCAAGATGGAGGAGCAGTTCGGTGATATCATCGTACCCTCGGAAGTCATTATGGAGCGGGTGAAAGGAAATATCAAGAAGTCTTCCAGGACCGTGTTCCCCGGATATATCATCGTGAACATGGCCATGAACAACGACACGTGGTACCTGGTACGGAATACGCCGAAGGTAACCGGGTTCGTGGGCTACGACAAGATGAACCCGCCCCCTTTGCCGGAAAAAGAAGTGAGAGATATTATAAATGCGATCCAGGAAGGGAAGGGAAAGATAAAGCCGAAGATACGGTTCGAGAAGAGCGACACCATAAAGGTGACGGACGGGCCTTTCATGAATTTCACCGGCACGGTCGAGGAGATCAAGCCCGAGAAGGGCAAGGTGAAAGTGCTCCTCAACATCTTCGGCAGGACCACTCCCGTGGAGCTGGATTTTATACAGATTGAAAAAACGTAAAGGAGTAGTGAGATGGCGAAAAAAGTAGTTGCTATGGTGAAATTGCAGTTGCAAGCAGGTCAGGCAACGCCTTCACCGCCTGTCGGCCCCGCCCTGGGACAGCACGGCGTGAATATAATGGAATTCTGCAAGGCCTTCAACGAGAAGACGAGAAGCCAGGAAGGCACCGTGATCCCGGCCCTTATTACCATTTTTTCAGACAGGACCTTTACCTTCGTCACGAAGACACCGCCTGCGACCTTTCTGATCAAGAAAGCGGCAAAACTTGCCAAGGGCGCCAATAACCCGAAAAAGGAAGTGGCGGGAAGCATCACGAAATCGCAGGTCAAAGAGATCGCCCAGCTCAAGATGCCGGACCTCAATGCAAAAGATATGGACGGCGCGATGAGGATCATAGAGGGATCGGCCCGGAGCATGGGCCTTGAAGTAGTGGAAGGATAGACGAATCAGCTATCGCACGATAGCTATCAGCCCCCGTCAGAAGAGCTGCCCCCAAAGGGTAGCCTTTTTAGTCGGGACGCTGACCGATGACCGCTTAAGATAAGGAGCACCACAATGGCAAAAGAAGCGAAGAAGTATGCGGCAGCAAAAGAGAAGGTGGACAGAGAGAAAAGGTACATGATGGATGAAGCCATGGACCTTTTGCCCCAGATCTGTTTCGCCAAATTCGATGAAACGGTGGAGCTGGCTTTAAGGCTCGGCGTAGACCCGAGGCATGCGGACCAGATGGTACGAGGAAGCGTGGTCCTTCCCAACGGATTGGGTAAGGCCGTGCGGGTCCTTGTCTTTGCCAAAGGCCAGAAAGAGAAGGAAGCAGAGGAAGCAGGGGCCGATTTCATCGGCGCCGAAGACCTGATCGACAAGATTCAGAAGGGATGGACCGATTTCGATAAGACCATTGCCACCCCCGATATGATGGGCGCGGTGAGTAAGCTCGGTAAGATCCTCGGTCCCCGGGGGCTCATGCCGAACCCCAAGGTAGGCACCGTGACCTTCGATATAGGAAGAACCGTAAAAGAGATGAAGGCGGGCAGGGTCGAGTTCAGAGTGGACAAGGCCGGAAACCTGCACATGGCCGCCGGTAAAGTAAGTTTCGGAAAAGAAAAGCTTCTGGAAAACATAAACGCACTCATTGATGCCGTTGTCAGGCTCAAACCTCCTTCAAGCAAAGGGACCTACATAAAGGGTATCGCCATATCGTCGACCATGAGTCCCGGAGTAAAAATCGATCCAGCCTATGCGAGGACCTTGACAAAATAGGGAAAAGGTCAGAGAAAGTAGGTGCATATATGTTAAACGATTACGGCCTACTGAGACTTTCTACATTGCCGTCTCCCTGACTTTCCATACATATTCTAATAGAAAGGAGGGAAGGAAACCATTGGAAAGACAAAAAAAAGTACAAGTGGTTGAGGAACTGTCGGCCAAGCTCAAAGAACTGAACTCTCTGTTCCTGGCGGAGTACAGCGGCATGAGCGTCGCCCAGACGACCAAGCTCAGACGAGAGCTCAGGAACGCGGACGCGGAATTCAGCGTCGTGAAGAACAGCCTACTCACCATCGCGTCCGAGGGTACCAATGCAGCGGTGCTGAAGGACCAGTTCAAGGGTCCGAATGCGATCATCTGCATCAAAAAGGACCCCACGAGCGCCGCGAAAGTCATTTCAGGCGTTGCCAAGGAGATGCCCAATCTCAAGCTGAAGGCCGGCTATCTCGGGACCAGGATGCTTACGGTCGAAGAGATTCTCAAGCTCGCCACGCTGCCGTCGCACGATGTCCTTATCGCAAGGCTCCTGGGACTGCTCCTGGGCATGCCGACACGGCTCGTCTACGTGCTGTCGGGCAACCTGAACAAGCTTATGATGGTAATGAACGCCATTAAAACTCAAAAAGAAGAAGCCGCTTAATAAGGAGGAGAGATCAATGAGCGCCACAAGAGAAGACGTAATACAGTTTATCGAGAACATGACGGTTCTCGAACTATCGGATTTCATAAAGGCCCTTGAGGAGAAGTTCGGAGTCAGCGCAGCCATGCCCATGATGGCGGCAGCAGGCGGAGGGGCAGCACCCACAGAGGCGGCAGCGGCCGTGGAAGAGCAGACGGAATTTAACGTAATCCTCACCGGTTACGAAGCAGAGAAGAAGATCCAGGTGATCAAGGTCGTACGTCAGATCACGAGCCTGGGGCTCAAAGAAGCGAAAGACCTGGTCGAGGGCGTGCCCAAACCGGTAAAAGAAGCAGTATCGAAAGACGAAGCCGCGACGATCAAGAAACAGCTGGAAGAAGTGAGCGGACAGGTCAAAGTCGAGTAGTGACAATCAGGATTACAGCGTGGCGCGGAACCGCTCAGGCGGCTGTCGCGCCACGCTGATTCCATTAAGAGGTGAACAAACCTATGAGGGAAACCTTTACTAACAGGATTTTTAGAAAAAATTACGGAAAGATTAAAGAGGTACTCGATATCCCCAACCTTATCGAGATCCAGCTCGATTCCTATGATATGTTTCTCCAGCACGGCGTACCCCTGGAAAAACGGCAGAACGTAGGACTCCAGGCCGTATTCAACAGCGTCTTTCCCATAAAAGATTCCCACGACACCACCTCGCTTGAGTTTGTGAAGTATGAGATCGGCGAACCGAAGAATTCGGAAGAAGAATGTCTCGTAAGGGGACTCAATTTTGCCGCACCCATGAAAGTGACCATACGGCTTGTGGTGTGGAACGTCGACCCCGATACCAAAACCAAAGATATCAGGGCAATCAAAGAGCAGGACGTCTATTTCGGAGAAATCCCCCTCATGACCGAGAGGGGTACCTTTATCATCAACGGCACCGAGCGGGTTATTGTAAGTCAGCTTCACAGGTCCCCCGGGGTCTATTTCGATACGGATCAGTCAAAATCGCCGCTCTCCGGCACCGTATCGTATACGGCGCGGATAATCCCATACAGAGGCTCATGGCTCGATTTCGAGTTCGATTCCAAAGAGCTCGTCTATGTGAGAATAGATAAGAAGAAGAAGATCCCCGTCACGCTCCTCCTGAAGTCCCTGGGATATTCCGAGGCAGACGTGCTCGAATATTTTTACGATAAGGAATTCGTGAAAATAAAAGATAACAAGCTCTTCAAAGAGACGCCCCACGCGCTGCTCGTGGGGCAGAAAGCGCCTTCGGATATCGTAAACCCGGAGACGGAAGAGGTGCTGGTAAAGAAGCATAAGAAGATCACGAAAGCGGTGCTCAAAAAGATGGACGCCGCCCATATCACGCAGATTGCCGTGGAAGAAGAGGACGTGGTCGGCAGGATCACCGCGGCCCACGTGCTCGACCCTCACACCAATGAGATCCTCATTGCCATCAATAAGGAGATCGGCAAGGAAGATCTGGCGAAGGCCATAAGCAGAGGCGTAGGCGAGATGGAGATCCTTTTCATCGACAACCTCACCGTAAGCTCGTCGTTAAGGAACACCCTTCAGACAGACAAGGCATCAGCCAAAGAGGACGCGCTCCTCGAGATATACAGGAAGCTCCGTCCCGGCGATCCCCCAACGATCGAGTTTGCGGAAGCTCTTATCTACAACATGTTTTTCAGCCCCGAACGATATGACCTTTCCCGGGTCGGGCGCCTCAAGATCAACCATAGGCTCGGTCTCGACATCCCCCTCGATGTGTCCGTCCTCAGGAAGGAAGATATCATCGAGGTGGTGAAGCAGCTTATTAAACTGAAGGACTCGAGAGGGCCCGGAGACGACATCGACCATTTGGGCAACCGGCGGGTGAGGACAGTGGGCGAGCTTCTCGAGAACCAGTTCAGAATGGGCCTGGTGAGAATGGAGAGGGCCATCAAGGAAAGGCTTACTTTCCCGGAGATGGAGACCCTCATGCCCCACGACCTCGTCAATCCGAAGCCCGTGGCCACGGCAGTAAAGGATTTCTTCGCCAGCAGCCAGCTCTCCCAGTTCATGGACCAGACGAACCCCTTGAGTGAGATCACCCACAAGAGGAGGCTTTCCGCTCTGGGACCCGGAGGTCTCACGAGGGAGAGGGCGGGGTTCGAGGTGCGCGACGTGCACCCTACCCACTACGGCAGGATCTGCCCTATCGAAACCCCTGAAGGTCCCAATATCGGCCTCATCGCCTCCCTCTCTACCTATGCGAAGGTGAATGAATTCGGCTTCATCGAAGCCCCTTACCGGGAAGTCACCGAAGGGCGGGTCACGGACAACATCAGGTACCTGAGCGCCATGGAGGAAGAGGCGTTTTTCATCGCCCAGGCCAATGCCCCGGTCGACAAGACGGGAAAATTTACGCAAGAGCTCGTCTCCGCCCAGAAGGGCGGGGGCTTCTACCTTATCACCCCCGACCAGGTCAATTTCATGGACGTCTCTCCGAAGCAGCTCGTGAGCGCGTCCGCATCCCTTATCCCCTTCCTCGAGCATGATGATGCGAACCGCGCACTCATGGGATCGAACATGCAGAGGCAGGCGGTGCCGCTCGTGATCACCGAAGCGCCCCTTATAGGGACCGGGATGGAGCGGGTCGTAGGGAATGACTCGAGGGTCACCATCACGGCAAAGCACTCGGGGCTCGTAAAAAGCGTCGACGCGAACAGGATCATCCTCAAGTATGAGGACAAGGGCGCGACAGACGGCGAGCAGGTTACCAAGATAGACGTCCACAACCTCCTGAAGTTCAGGCGGTCGAACCAGGATACCTGTATAAACCAGAGAGTAATCGTAAAGCAGGGCGACTACGTGAAGAAGGGCGATTGCCTCGCCGACGGACCTTCCACGGACAAGGGCGACCTTGCCCTGGGAAAGAATGTGATGGTCGCG
Source organism: Syntrophorhabdaceae bacterium (assembly GCA_036504895.1). NCBI lineage: Bacteria > Pseudomonadati > Thermodesulfobacteriota > Syntrophorhabdia > Syntrophorhabdales > Syntrophorhabdaceae > Syntrophorhabdaceae bacterium. The sequence goes on along the minus strand of DASXUJ010000047.1, from coordinate 11,540 downwards.
TTCATGCCGTGGAGAGGGTACAACTACGAGGACTCGGTGCTCATTAACGAGAGGCTCGTGAAGGAAGACGTCCTCACCTCGATCCATATCGAGGAGCTGGAGTGCGTGCTCCGGGATACCAAGCTCGGCAAGGAAGAAGTCACCCGCGACATCCCGAACGTGGGCGAAGAGACGCTCAAGGACCTCGACGACAGCGGCATCGTGAGAATCGGCGCTACCGTGAAGCCGGGCGATATCCTCGTGGGGAAAGTGACCCCCAAGGGCGAGACCCAGCTCACGCCGGAGGAGAAGCTTCTGCGCGCCATCTTTGGAGAAAAGGCGGGCGACGTGAAAGATACGTCCCTGAGAGTCCCCCACGGGATCGAAGGGATCGTGACGGATGTGAAGGTCCTTTCCCGCAGGGGCATCGACAAGGACGACAGAAGCAAGGATATCGAGGACAAGGAGATCTCCAACATCCTGAAGGACCAGGAAGAGCAGATCAGGATCATCCTGGACGGCACGAGAGAAAAGATCCGCACCCTTCTCGTGGGCAGGACCGCGCATGCGGACGTGAAGGATGAGAAAGGCAAGGCATCGCTCAAGAAAGGGGAGCTCCTGACCAAAGAGAAGATCGACGCCATGACCCTCGACAGGATCGGCGACATGGGATTCGGCGACGCGGACATCGAGGCGAAGATCGCGAAGATCATCGACAGCAAGGATAATCAGGTAGACATCATCAGGCTCTACTACGAAGATAAGATCAACAAGATCAAGAAAGGGGACGAGCTGCCGCCGGGCGTCATCAAGACCATCAAGGTCTATGTGGCCATGAAAAGAAAGATATCGGTGGGAGACAAAATCTCGGGTCGCCACGGAAACAAGGGTATCGTCTCCGTCATTCTTCCGGAAGAGGATATGCCCTTCATGGAAGACGGGACCCCTATCGACATAGTCCTCAACCCTCTCGGGGTGCCTTCCCGTATGAACGCGGGCCAGATCCTGGAAGTCCATCTCGGATGGGCCGCCAAGGAGCTGGGGAAGAAGATCGGCGACATGGTCGACAACTTCTACAAGCAGTGCTGCTCCCCTGAGCTGATAAAGGCGCAATTAAACAAGGTGTTTGATAACAACGAACTAAGAGGCTTCATTGAAAGGTTGTCTGATGAAGATCTGGTTCTCCTCGCCGAGCAGCAGAGGAACGGGGTCAGGATCGCGGTGCCGGTATTCGACGGCGCGAAGGAAGAAGAGATCCACGCCCTTTTCAAGGCTGCGGGTATGCCTGACAGCAGACAGACTACCCTGTTCGACGGGAGGACGGGCGTACCCTTCCACCATTCGGTCACAGTCGGCTACATGTACTTTCTGAAACTGCATCACCTCGTAGACGACAAGATCCACGCCCGCTCCATCGGGCCCTATTCCCTCGTCACCCAGCAGCCTCTCGGAGGCAAGGCCCAGTTCGGCGGCCAGAGGCTCGGTGAGATGGAGGTATGGGCACTCGAAGGATATGGGGCCGCTTACTCCCTGCAGGAATTCCTCACCATCAAGTCCGATGACGTGAACGGAAGGATCAGGGCGTACGAGGCCATCGTAAAGGGAGAGGATGTGCTTGAACCGAGCCTGCCGGAATCCTTCAACGTCCTGGTGAAGGAGCTGCAGAGCTTATGTATTAATGTGGACCTCATAAAAGAGGAATAGGAGGGCAAAACATTGGACGATTATTTTAAAGTTTTTGATAAAGCGAAAGACCCGCTCAGCTATGCGGCGATAAAAATATCACTTGCCTCACCGGAGCTCATCGAAAAATGGTCCTACGGAGAGGTGAAGAAGCCGGAGACGATAAACTACCGCACCTTTAAGCCGGAGCGGGACGGACTCTTCTGTGCAAAGATCTTCGGACCGGTAAAAGACTACGAGTGCATCTGTGGGAAATACAAACGTATGAAACACAGGGGCATCATATGCGAGAAGTGCGGCGTTGAAGTAATCCAGTCGAAAGTGAGAAGGGAGAGGATGGGCCATATCAACCTCGCCTGTCCCGTGGCCCATATATGGTTCCTGAAGAGCATGCCGAGCAAGATTGGCACCCTTTTGGAGCTCACCATCAAAGAGGTGGAGAGGGTCCTCTATTTCGAGCAGTATATCGTCATCGAGCCGGGGAACTCACCCCATGAGTTCTGCGAGCTTATCAGCGAAGAGAAGTACATGGAAGGGAGCGAGAAGTACGGCGCCACCTTTATCGCAGGCATCGGCGCGGAGGCGATGAGGGAGTGCCTCAAGAAGATCGAGATCGAGGACCTCACGAAGAAGCTCCGCGAGGAGATGCGCGACACGGCGAGCGACGCGAAAAAGAAGAAACTCGCCCGCAGGCTGAAAGTAGTCGACGCGTTCCGCGCATCGGGCGTAAAGCCCGAGTGGATGATCCTCGACATTATTCCCGTCCTGCCCCCCGAGCTGCGGCCCCTCGTCCCCCTGGACGGAGGGCGGTTTGCGACCTCGGACCTGAACGATCTTTACAGAAGGGTCATCAACAGGAACAACAGGCTCAAAAGGCTCATGGAGCTGAACGCCCCCGAGATCATCATCAGGAATGAAAAACGTATGCTCCAGGAAGCGGTCGACGCCCTTTTCGACAACTCGAAGAGAGGCAGGGTCGTGACCGGCGCCAGCAAGAGGCCCCTTAAATCCTTGAGCGACATGCTGCGAGGAAAGCAGGGGCGGTTCCGCCAGAACCTCCTGGGAAAGCGGGTCGACTATTCCGGAAGATCGGTTATCGTGGTCGGGCCGGAGCTTCGGCTCCACCAGTGCGGCCTCCCGAAATATATGGCCCTTGAGCTCTTCAAGCCTTTTGTCTATAACGGGCTCATTCAGAAGGGCTTTGCCACTACCATAAAGAACGCGAAGAAGATCGTGGAGAAGGAGAGGCCCGAGGTATGGGACGTGCTCGAAGAGGTGATCAAAGAGCATCCCGTGCTTCTCAACAGGGCGCCTACCCTTCACCGGCTGGGCATCCAGGCCTTCGAGCCGCAGCTTATCGACGGCAAGGCCATTCAGCTCCATCCCCTCGTATGTCCCGCCTACAACGCGGACTTCGACGGCGACCAGATGGCCGTCCATATACCCCTTTCCATCGAGGCCCAGACCGAGGCCAGGGTACTCATGATGTCGACCAACAACATCCTCTCCCCTGCGAGCGGAAAACCGATCATCGTCCCCACCCAGGACATCGTCCTCGGGCTCTACTACCTGACGATCGAGAGGAAGTATGCGAAGGGGGAAGGCAAGATATTCTCCGACTCCGAGGAAGTGGTCATCGCCTATGATGCAGGCGAGGTAGACCTCCACGCGAGGATAAAAGTGCGCTTCGGCCATACCATCGTCGATACCACCACAGGAAGGGTAATACTCCGGGACGTGGTGGAGAATGCTTTCATGGAGCTCCCCGAGGAGAAGAGACAGACGATCATGGCCGACATGTGGGGCCTCATGAACAGGGTGATGGACAAGAAGACCATCGCCGGGCTCGTGGATAAGTGCTACCGCGAAGGCGGAGAAAAGATCACCGTCATCCTTTCCGACAGACTGAAAGACCTCGGCTACTTCTATGCGACCCTGGGCGGCATCTCCATCAGCGTCGACGATATGAAAATCCCGTCGAGGAAGAAGGAGCTTATCGACCAGGCGAATAAAGAGGTCATCGACGTCCAGAGGCAGCACTCGGAAGGCCTCATCACCGACGGTGAGCGTTATAATAAAGTAATCGACATATGGGCGGACGTGACCGAGAGGATCGCGGACGAGCTCATGAAGGAGCTCGGCTCCGAGACGGTAATAAGCCCGGACGGGAAGGTCGAATTCCAGAACAGCTTAAACCCCATCTTCATGATGGCCCATTCCGGAGCGAGAGGAAGCGCCCAGCAGATCAGGCAGCTCGCCGGCATGAGGGGGCTCATGGCCAAGCCTTCGGGCGAGATCATCGAAACCCCGATCACGAGCAACTTCCGTGAAGGTCTCGACGTGCTCCAGTACTTCATATCCACCCACGGCGCCAGGAAGGGACTTGCCGATACGGCCCTCAAGACCGCGAACTCCGGGTATCTCACGAGAAGGCTCGTGGACGCGGCCCAGGACGTGGTGGTCTCGGAGACCGACTGCGGCACCTTTGACGGCATCGAGGTCAGCTCCCTTATCGAAGGCGGCGAGGTCATCGAGCATCTCGGGGCCAGGGTGCTGGGAAGGGTCGCGCTCGAGGACATGAAGGACCCCGACGGCGAGATCATCGTGGCAAAGAACGACGAGATCAGGGAAGTGCACCTGAAGGCGATCGAGGATGCGGGATTCGAGAAGGTCAGGATCCGCTCCGCCCTTACCTGCAGGTCGAAGAGGGGCGTATGCGTCCTCTGCTACGGCAGGGACCTCGCGCGAGGCAGACTCGTGAGCATCGGCGAGGCGGTGGGCATCGTGGCCGCCCAGTCGATCGGCGAGCCGGGAACGCAGCTCACCATGAGGACCTTCCATATCGGCGGCGCCGCATCGAGGCGCGTGGAGCAGTCGACCCTCGAGGCACGAAACGACGGATACATGAAGCTCATCAACGTGAAAGTGGTAACCAACAGGGACAACGTCACGGTCGTCATGAACAGAAACGGCGAAGTGGCGCTCCTTGATGAAGCAGGAAGGGAAAGGGAGCGGTATCCGCTCATCTACGGTGCAAGGCTCAAGGCGAATGACGGCGATCAGGTGACTGACGGCCAGATCATCGCCGAGTGGGACCCCTACACCATCCCCATCCTCTCGGAAGAGACGGGACGGGTGAAGTTCGGCGACATCACGGAAGGCACGACCATGCAGGAGAGCAAGGACGAGCTTACAGGCCTTTCTTATAAGGTCATCATCGAGCCGAAGGACACGGACCTGAGACCCCGTATCTCCATTAAAGACGACAAGGGCAAGACCAAGGTCGTCCCCGGCAGCGGCAGTCCCGCAAGGTACATGCTGCCCGTGGGCGCCCATATCGTGGTAAACGAAGGCGATGCCATATTCGCAGGCGACGTCATATCGAAGATGCCCCGGGAGACCACGAAGACAAAGGACATCACCGGCGGTCTCCCGAGGGTAGCGGAGCTGTTCGAGGCGAGGCGCCCGAAAGAGAATGCCATGGTCAGCGAGGTGAACGGCTTCGTGGAGTTCGGCAAGATGACCAAAGGCAAGAGAGAGATCCTCGTGAAGCCCGACCGCGGCGAAGCGAGAAAATATAGCATACCGAGAGGCAAGCATATCATCGTCCACGAGGGTGACTATGTGAAAGCGGGCGAGCCCTTAATGGACGGCCCCGTGAACCCCCACGACGTGCTCAGGATCAACGGCATCAAGGCGCTGCAAAGATACCTGGTCGATGAGATCCAGGAGGTCTATCAGCTCCAGGGCGTGAAGATCAACGATAAGCACATCGAGGTCATCGTCCGGCAGATGCTGAAGAGGGTGAGGATTAAGGATGTGGGCGACACGAATTTCATCATCGACGAGCCGGTCGAGTGGTGGGTATTTGAAGAGGAGAACCGGAGGGTCCTGGAGCAGGGAGGAAGAAGGGCAGAAGCAGAGTCGCTCTTCCTGGGCATCACCAAGGCCAGCCTCATCACGGACAGCTTCATCAGTGCCGCAAGCTTCCAGGATACCACGAAGGTCCTCACCCAGGCGAGTATCGAAGGCCGGGTGGATTATCTGAGAGGCCTGAAGGAAAACGTAATCATGGGAAGGATCATCCCGGCAGGCACAGGCTACAGCAAGTACCGCAACTACGAGATGGCGGCCCTAGAGCAGCTGGAGCCGCCGCCAGCAAAGGAACCGGAGAGCCTGGAGGCGCTGATATAGTAGCGGAAAGAACAGAGAAGGCAAAGCAGAGGGCCCTATAACTGAAAGGTTATAGGGCCCTTTTTTTCGATGCGATCACTTGGACGGCCGGTGAATCGGGGGGAATCGCCCATATCCGCCGCCTGCCTCCGGTCCGGACCTCTGGCGTATCACACGATACGCCGACGGTCTCGAATCCTCACCAGACGACGAATCTGGACGATTCCGCTACGCGCCTTCGGCCCCCGATTCACCGGCCAGCGCAGCCCGGCAGCTAATCAATGAATAATATGGATGCCGGGCGAAAAGCCCCGTAGGGGGAAATCGAAAGGAACGATTGGGCGGAGCGACGCAAGCAAAAGTGTGGGGGGAAGAGGGGGTACTTCAAAAACTTAAGGCATTATCGAGAGACTGGTTGGATGTTTACGGAGATAAGTTCGTTAGTATTGATTTGTCTCATCACAGGAATATCTATGATCATTAATAGAAAACTCCAGATGTGGTACCATGGGAGCATCGCAGCCGGAGGCGTACATCTGTACGTTGAGGCCGCGAGCGCATCCAGGGTGCCGCAGATCGAGTTTTCGTCGATACCCTCCAAACAGTTGTTTATTTTTGGACTGAAATATTGATTTTCCTCCAGCCCCATTTGCTCTCCCAGCCAAGCTATCTCCGAGCCTTCCCTTTTTTATTCTTATTCGTGGTTTTCTTTAAGGATGGCACACGGAAGCCTGGACGCCCGATTCGTGACAGCAGTTTGGCAGTTTTCAAGGTGGTTGAATGTTGGGACCCGAAAATGCTTGTCTCTATTTCGAGCGCCTTTTGGGCGTAGGCATAAGCTATAGACGTATTACCAAGCCGTCGCAGGTAATCAGCCATATTGTAAAGAATTGTGGCCGTGGATGGGTGCCGTTCGCCAAACAACTCGTTCTGGATGGCCAATGCCTGCTCGGAAAGTTCCAGCGCGCGTTTCGGGTTGCCCAACGCGCTGTGACACATGGCGACGTTGCTGAGGGCATTGGTCGTACTGGGGTGCCGTTCGCCGAACAACTCTCTTAGTATGGCCAATGCCTGCTCGGCCAATTCCAGTGCGCCTTTCGGGTCGCCCAATTTGCTGCAATAAATGGCAACATTGTTGAGGGAATCGGCCGTATTGGGGTGCCGTTCGCCGAACAACTCCCGCCGAATGGCCAATGCCTGCTCGGAAAGTTCCAGTGCGCCTTTCGGGTTGCCCAACTCGCTTTGACAACCGGCAACATTGTTGAGGGAATCGGCCGTATTGGGGTGCCGTTCGCCGAACAACCCCCGCCGCACGGCAAGGGCCTGCTCTGCCAATGCCAGCGCTCGTTTCGGGTCGCCCAATTTGCCGCAACAAATGGCAACATTGTTGAGGGAATCGGCCGTATCGGGGTGCCGTTCGCCGAACAACTCCCGCCGCACGGCAAGTACCTGCTCGGCCAATTCTAGCGCGCCTTTCGGATCGCCAAGCTCGCATATCGAAAATGCCAGGTCATTATTTAAATGGGCGAGGAGGGGTCTGTCATTGCAACCATGCTGATCATACTCGCTGTGTGAAATTTCGACGAGTCGTTTTATTTCACGGGGCTGGCCTCGGTGAAACGGCGGGTAGGCCTGGAGCCAGGTGAGACGACTGGCCTGCTGTGGTGCGAACTTCAGCGAGTGATCGTGCCATTCCCGCAGATGGTCTATCTCGGACTCGAAACGCGGCAGTTGCGCGAAGTCTCTCCGATGGGCATCGAACCAGTCACCGGTCCGCTGGCATAGGTCGGCGGCCCAGGTAGGCCTTTCAGCCAGTGGATTCTGTTCGCGGCGGACCTCGCGCACAAGCCTGTGTAACGCGTAGCTGTCGGTATCCGGTGTGTGCTGAAGAATGCGTAAAGCCGTACCTAAACTCAAGGCATTGGTGAGTTCGGCATGGTCTTCCACTCCAACGAGCGTGGCCAGGAGATCTAAGCCCATGGGCGCTGGCCCGCTCCAGGTGAGGACATCTAGAATGCCCTGTAATTGCGGCTCTTCAGTAAGAACGCTTTCACTGATCTGCAGGGTTGAATACAGATCGGCCTCATGCCCCGTCAGGCTTGACAACCGGGACGGCAAGGCTATCTTGAGATTGTATTGCAGCAGCTTAAGATATTCCTGCCAGCTTACGGGTCGGCGAAACAGGTAGGCGCCAGCCAATTCCAAAGCCAGTGGCAATCCGCCAAGAGTCTCTGCAATCTTCCTGGCCGCTTCCCAGTCGGATGCTTTTTCAGGTTGGTGTCCGGCTTCCTGAGTTAGCATGCGTAATGACTGGCCGGAATCGAGCAGGTCAATCGGCACATAGGCGAAGTCGGGCTGCTCCGTCCTGCTAGTTACGAGGATGTGGGGTTCAGCCGGGGGTTCCGGTAAATAACCTTTGATGACTTCAAGTTGTTCGAGATTATCAAAAATTATGAGGCAGTCGGAGTAACTGCGCAGCCTGTGGAGTGCAACTTCGAGTTTATGTCTATGTTCCGAAGCGGGTGCGACCCAGCGTGCCTCGACAGCAAGATCTACGAGTTGTGCGTCCAGGTCCTGATCGGCGGTCAGCCAGATGACGCCGTTCGGGTAGGCGTCCCGGTAATTGTGGGCATATTCTACTGCTAATTGTGTCTTGCCAAGGCCGCCAAGGCCTTGGAAAACAGCAGTTTGGCCGATGGCGGTGGGGCGTCCGGTAGTGAGTTGCTGCCGCACCTTAGCCAAGGCCGTTTCCCGGCCGATGACCTGGTCGCCTTTTTGACGGTAGTGGACAAAGAATGGTGGATTACGCGGGTCATAGGAGACAGGTGCGTCAATAGGCGCCGCTTCGGCCCCTGTTCGATCTGAAATCACCACATGTTTGGGCTCCAAACGTTTGACGACAATGGGATTTGTACCACCATCGTGTTTTTCAAGGTCGAAAGATAGATCGCGATCTATTGTCCGTCCGCCGCCCGTTATTTCGTTTGCACGGCGCGGCCAGATCCGTAGCTTAAGCTCATTGTTTTCCCGTTTCAGTTCGCATAACGAATAGCCGTGATTACGCTTTTCTTTCTTCTCCTCACCCCAAGATTCAAGTGCGAAGAGTGAACAACCTTGCAGCCGCCTCCGTTCGCTGCCACCGCCATGCGAAACGGCACTCAGATTCCCGTCATGCATGTGGCCAAACTGGTGAAGAGCAAAGCGCTCGGGCGGGGAATAGATTTCATCCAAAAATTGTTTCTGCGCTTCAGGGTTCAGCCACACCTCCGGATGATGGGTGAGGAGCAGGCAAACGTCGTGCTGCTTCGTCCACACGGTACCATTACCATTGCAAGCGGCATGAAACTGACGAACATCCAAATGAAGCTTCTTTTCGAAATTGCCAGCCCCTAACTGCAGATAGGCGCTGTTGAGGCCAACGATGCCAAGATTAAGATCGTCTGCAGTATACGATGTCGAGCAATCACCAGGCAAAAAGCCCCTATTGATTGTGGCGGGTTTCGGGATCGACGTATGTTTCCACCAATGGGCATAATTCTGAAATGCGGCGGAAATCAACGCACGTTGTGAGCTGTCCCGCTTATCATCCCAGAAAGGTTCCTGCACTTCCGGCACGTTCCACGTCTTGAGGAGAGTGATCAGGGATGGATCGACCTGATTTTCGGGACGAACTAGATCATGGTTTCCAGGAATTGCCAGGAGTTCAGGAGTGAACCCCCATTCTTTGAAACGGGACCACAATGTTTGCAGCAGCTTGTCCAGTTCATCAAATTCTGGCTTGGTGCCCCGTTGGGTAAGATCTCCCGTGAACAGAACCATATCCCATGGGCCAACATTGTCCCGTAGGAATTTCAGATCATTGAGGAATATCTCCTCTACGTTCGGCCAAAGAGATGCTTGGCCGGGCATGCCAAGATGTAGATCAGTCAGGTGTAGCCACCTGAAAGCACCTGTTTTATGGAATTCCCCCATGGTGTTTTTCCTGCCCTCCTATTCGTATGGCGCTATTTCGTTGATCTTTCTGCCCGCCCGGTCCGCTGATCCACCTTGTATCGATTGAGGACGGATTGGTTTTGGTAATACTTCATTATAAACTAAATTCATACTTTTCGGGAAGAAGTTAAGGCAATCAGGGGGGCGAATTCAACCTATGTTAGATCGATATTTTGATTGTAATTCCTGAGAGTAAATGCTACTCAATGGGATAGCAAGTAGCATTTTTTGCTATCTCGCGATGTGGGAGGGGAGAGGGAAGGGACAAAATTGAGTGACCTAAAGAGTGAGTATTCCCAGCTTAGTACAGATGAACTGGTAACCATAGTGTATATGAATAGTCATCTTCATACAAAGTTGGAGATAGAATCGGCTAAGTTTGTACTGGATGAAAGGGCCTCGGGTAACCAATCCGATCCTCCTACTGCCTCAGAGGACCTAGAGGAGTTAACAGAGAAGATGAGCCAATTGGACGATAAAGAACTTATTCGTCTAATAGCTATCGATTCATTGCTTTACAGGAAAGACGCGGTGGATGTAGCACGCACTATACTGCAACATCGTCACCGGCCTTTAATGACTTCCGAGGAATACTATCAGGAATTTCCACTTGAACGAATTCTTCCCAGTGGATTTTGTGTTGCTTGTTACCTTCAAACCAAGGATGAATCTCCAGGAGATACATGGCAAGTCAATTTCTGTGGAACGCGCCTCATAGGGTACGAACAATGTCCTATATGTCATTCAATAATACAGATAAAGTGGTTCTGTCTGCTTATTCCGATAATTCCTTTAGGTAAGTATCGTGTTATATATTCGGAGAAAAGTATATTTAATAGCTCATATATTGGTCGGAAGTTCCGAGTCAAAGAACCAGGGGATAGAGTTCTAGCTCAATCATGGAACAAGGCAGAGGGCTCTGCCCTTGACACCGGACAAATTGTCCGGCACTAGGTGTAAACTCTAACATTTCGATAAGTTATGACTACGATGTCTTAGGATATCTCGAGTCAAAGGCAGACCCCTCTGCCTTTGGTAACATCGAGAATAAAACTTGAATGAAGGGCCGTGGCACAACTCATTTTAGACGTTTCACAACAGATAAAATTAAATTATTACCGAATTAAGAACCTCAATTGCTGAATATGAAAATCGAATGATGGGAGCCGTCGGCAGATCCCGGAATTATTTATTCTTCATAGAAAGTGAAATTCGTTTTCGCCCTGTTTGTACGTCTAGGACAGTCACTGTTACCTTTTGGTGAACCTTCACTATATCATGCGGATTCCTCACGAATCGGTCGGCGAGCTCACTAATGTGAACGAGCCCGTCCTGATGCACGCCTATGTCAATGAAGGCCCCGAAGGCGGTAACATTGGTGACGATTCCCGGGAGCTTCATTCCAAGCCTTAAGTCTTCTATTTTTTCGACGCCCTGGGTGAAGGAAAAGACTTCGAATTCCTCGCGAGGGTCCCGTCCCGGCTTATCGAGCTCGCTCATTATGTCCCGCAAGGTTGGAAGCCCCACTGATTCTGTCATATATTTTGTCAGATCAAGTTTGTTTCGTAATTCTTTTGAGGAGATGAGGTCGCCCACCGTCACGGAAAGGTCACGGGCCATGGCTTCGACAATGGAATAGCTCTCAGGATGGACCGCACTTGAATCCAGAGGGTTGGCCGCGCCGCTGATCCTGAGGAATCCCGCCGCCTGTT
>DASXUJ010000046.1 GCA_036504895.1 Syntrophorhabdaceae bacterium | reverse complement strand
CCGGCAGGGATTCAAGATGCAGCCCAATTACTATTTTTCCTCCACTTTTTACCAGAACGATGATTCGAATTTCCCACGGGCCTGGGGTTTTTATCCCCTTGACGGAAGCCTGATGAGCGGCAGCGGATCGAGTAGCACCCTTCTCGCCACCGCTTCATATTCCCCCTGGATAGTGCGGCTTACCGCCGGCACGGGAACCGCTCCGGCACGGGTGGCGCAGACAGGGCAAAATACCTGCTATGATTCAAGCTATGCGACCGGTCCCTGCCCGGGCACGGGACAGGACGGCGAATACCGCGCCGGCGCCTACTGGTTGTCACCGAGGTTCATCGATAACGGCGATTCGACGGTGACCGATACTTTGACAGGTCTTATGTGGACGACGGACGCCATGACGGCCGGACCCGACCCTGCCACCACCCCTTCTCCCGATTTTTGCACGGTCGCAACGAAGAAGACATGGGAGGAAGCACTCCGCTTTGTGCGCGTCTGCCTCAATTCAGCCGATTCGCCTTATCTCGGTTACAGGGATTGGAGGCTTCCGAACAAAAATGAGCTGGCAAGTCTTGTCGACCGGTCCCGGAATATGCCTTCCCTTGCGATCGGCAATCCCTTTAACAACGTAATCGATGTCATGAGCACCTACCCTGAATCGGGGGGCCACTGGACTTCCACAACGTCACTGCGCACCAGGACTGCTGCCTGGATCACGGAAATGACCTTAGGGGATGAGATACCCTATCCCAATTCGGGCGCCCTCCACGTGTGGCCGGTGCGAGAAAATTTCCCGCTCCTCCTCGCGGAAGTGAATAACGGGGGCGGACCCGGCTCCGGTACTGTCGTCAAAAGCCCCGCCGGCGTCGATTGCACTACCTACTGCACCGATCCATGCCCTGCCGATCTTTGGCCCACGGGGTCCAGTCGCTATAACCTGAACAAGAGAGTGACCCTCGCCGCCAAACCGGATAAAAATTCTATTTTCTCAGGCTGGAGCACCGATCCGCCGGATCTTTGTCCCGGCAAAGGCAACTGCGCCGTCACCCTCTCCTCCGATATAATCGTGACGGCCAATTTCACCAGTAACCCCACGCTCCAGCTAGCCCCCTCAAGCAAGAATTACGGGGTAGCGAAAACCGGAAGAACCGCCATAGCCTCCTTCACGGTGGTGAACCGTACCACCTTGGGCAAACAAAACCTCACCATCGATTCCATCAGCCTGGAAGGGGTGGACGCGGGCGAATTTGTAATTGACCCTTCAAAGGATAAATGCTCGGGTAAAACCCTGCTCCCGGGAAAGAGCTGTACCTTTAGAGTACTCTTCCAACCGGAGGTCGCAGGAATAAAAAACGCCCGGGTCACGGTACTCTCCGCCGACGATCCCACAGGGACCACCAATACGAGTCACTTGTCGGCGACGGCGAAATAAAGAGAGTCTCTAGTCGATAGTCGTTAGTGAACTGCAAAGGCGGCTGTCGATAGCTTAAAGGCAGTCGATAGTCGTTAGTGAAATGGACGAAGGCAGAGGTGGCGGATAGTCGATGGTTAGAGGCAGTCTTTAGTGCTTTGGCGAAATGCGGAGGGGCAATAATGGAGGCGGTCGACAGCTTCGACGCGGCCGATGGAACTAAGATACCGATTATAGAAAATGGAAAGGCAGCGATGAGTTATTTAGTTTAGTAATAGGTCCCTGGCGATAGCCTCGGTTTTGAGGCTATCCTGACGGTACTATACTGCTTTTTGGAAGTTGCCCCTTTTTATGCATTTGGTGCAGAGTTTCGCTCTTTTTGTAACGCCGTTCTTTACAATTCGCACCGTCTGAAGGTTAGGGAGCCATTCCCTCTTTGTCTTATTATGCGCGTGGCTGACGTTGCAACCGACCTGTTTTCCCTTACCGCACTTCTCACAAACTCTTGACATTGAAGCCTCCCTTTCCAAACTGACTGAAGGATGAATTGTACCCGCATTCAAGCCAAAAGTCAATAAATTTCCACTCACGCAGAACCGGAAGGACAAAAGCCTCTAAGTCCTTCATTCGTCTCTTGGAGTTCACCAATGATAAGAGACTGCGTCTCCAGCTATCGACCGCTTCTTCTGCAGTTACTATATACTATATACTAGAGACTCGAGACTCGAGACTAGAGAGCGTCTCTATCTACACAATTCCTCTCAATCTCTCGACGCTCCTTATCCCTTTAACTTTCTGAATCGACTTCATCAGTTTCTGGAGCTGGTTCATGTGGCCTATGTCTATTTCGTAGAGGGCGGCGGCGGAGCGGTCGGGGTAGGACATGGCCTTGGCGCTTCGGATGTTTACTTTGGCGGAAGAGAGGATGTTGCTTATGTCGTTGAGAAAGCCTTTCCGGTCATCGCCGGAGATCCTCAGTTTTACCGGATAGGTGAGGTCCTTGTTCAGTTCCCACGAGACTTCCACCCGTCGCTGCTCATCGAAGGTGTGGACGTTGGGGCAGTCTTCCACGTGGACGGTGAGGCCGCGTCCCCTCGTGATGAAACCGAAGATCTTGTCGCCCGGGATGGGGTTGCAGCATTGGGCCAGCTTTACCACGAGGCCGTCCACCCCTTCGATTTTGATCGACGTGTCGCGGGGTCTCTTGATGGTACTGATAATGCTCTTCAGCTTGCTCGGCTTCTCGGTTTCTGGAATCACTTTGCCCAGGACCGTGAGCGCCGTGTAGAGACCGTATCCCACACCTGCGAAAAGGTCGTCTTCGGTCTCGAAGCTGAAATCCTTCGCGATCCCCAGTATGTCACCCGATTTCATCATCTTATTGAAGTTGAGGTCGTGTTTGGCGAGCTGCTTCTCGATCAGCTCCCTGCCGAGCTCGATACTCCTCTCCCTCTGCTGGGTCTTGATCCATTGCCTGATCTTCGTCTTCGCCTTGGACGTGGCCACGAAGCCGAGCCAGTCTTTACTCGGCTTGTGAGCCGGGCTGGTCTGGATATCGACGATGTCTCCGCTTTTCAGCACATAGCGGAGGGCGACCATCTTACCGTTCACCCTTGCCCCCACGCATTTATGGCCGAGATCGGAGTGGATGGCATAGGCGAAATCGACGGGCGTGGCGCCCCGGGGAAGCTCGCGCACGTCCCCCTTCGGAGTAAAGACATAGACTTCGTCCGGGAAGAGATCTATCTTGAAGATCTCCATGAACTCCTTGCTGTCCTTCAGCTCCTGCTGCCACTCGATGATCCGCCGGAGCCAGGCGAAGATCTTGTCCTCCTTCGCATCGAATACTTTTCCTTCCTTGTATTTCCAATGGGCGGCGATGCCTTCCTCGGCGATCTTATGCATCTCGTAGGTCCGTATCTGGATCTCGATCTTTTCGCCGTAAGGCCCCACTACCTTCGTGTGGAGGGATTGGTACATATTCGCCTTGGGAAGGGCAATGAAGTCGTTGAATTTGCCGGGGATGGGCTTGAAAAAGGCGTGCACGTAACCCAGGGTCTCATAACACTCCTTTACGGAATCCACCATGATGCGGAAGGCGGTGATATCATAGATATCATCGATATTTACCCCATCCTGGACCATTTTCTTGTAAATACTGTAAAGGCGCTTCGCCCTGCCCGAAATGTCCGCACGTACCCCCACCTCGGCGAGCTTCTTCTTGAGCAGCTCTTTGACCTCGGCGATATAGGCGTCCCTTTCCTTCTTCTTCTTTGCGATCTTCTCTTTTATGAGATCGAATTCGGTGGGTTTGAGGTACTTGAACGATTCGTCTTCAAGCTCCCCTTTAAGCCATTCTATCCCGAGCCTGTGCGCAAGGGGCGCGTAAATGTCGAGGGTCTCCCTCGAGATCTCCACCTGTTTCTCCCGTGAAAGGAAATTGAGGGTCTTCATATTGTGATAGCGGTCTGCCAGCTTCACGAGAATAACCCTTATATCGTTACTCATGGCGAGGATCATCTTGCGATAGCTCTCGACCCGCGTTTCTTCCGAAGTCTTCATCTGGATCTTGCTGATCTTCGTGACCCCGTCTACAAGCTCGGCGATCTCTTTGCCGAAGTACTCTTCGATCTCTTTCTTGCCCACATATGAATCTTCGATGGTGTCATGGAGGAGCCCCGAGACCACGCTCGGCACATCCAGGTTCATCTGCGTCAACGTATAGGCGACTTCCAAGGGATGGATGAGGTAGGGCTCGCCCGAAAGCCTGGTCTGGCCTTTGTGGGCCTTTGCGGAAAAGATATATGCCTTTTCCACCATCGGTATATCCGCGTTGGGGTTATACTTCAGAATCTCTTCGACTATATCGTTGAGCCTAATCATTACCTATTCCATTACATATGTAGGGGACGGACTGACGCGGGCCGCGTTGCCCCCGCACGCGGGGGAAGACCTCCGCTACCGCGCGACGACAGCAGAACCAGCCGCAGAGGGCTCCCTGCACAACCCAGGGATGAGGCCCGTTGGCCCCGTCTTCTTCGTCATCAGGAGGGATACTTAACTGCATCTTCATAATATCATAGCCCAAGGACGACGAAATAACAACATGAGAAGCGACCGGGGCCATTCCCTGCGGACTGCTCCCGCCTCCGTTTCGCCGGGAGCGAGTGTTCTTTACGCGAGGATTATACCTGATCGCTTCGGGCCGCCGGCGGAAATATGGTGCTCGGGTCTTCCCCGATTATGATCGGTAAGGGGCAGGCATGGGGTTTCGGATAATAGACCGGGCTTATACGGCGATGCCCTTGAGCCTCAATTCTTCGGTCTTTGCCTTCGAGCAGCGTTCGCAACGGAACTCGGGGCTCCTGTCTTTGCTGCGATCATATTCTTTCGCGAAAATTATCCGATATCCCCGTGCTATCCTTCCGCAATCGACGCAGCGAACCGTGTCCCGCACCTCCCATTGGACGGCCAGGCGGTCGGAGGTAAAGATAACTATATCAACCCAGAAGAAAATGAGGCCGTCTATAAAATTGGCGATGACGGTCGCGGTGATTTTGTCCGTCCGGGTGAGGAAAAATAGGACGGCGGCAAGGATCGGTGTGGAGAGTTGCCAACGGAGGAGATAGAGACCGTAACGCCTCCAGTTCACACGGCTTATCATGCCTTCTCTCTTCATGGAGTCCCTCCGATCTCGAAAATATCAAGCGCCTCATCGATGAGGGCGATCCCGACCCCCCGGTGCTCCCGGAGCGGATACTTCCCTTCCGCTTTGTGGATAACCGTCCCTGTCGCGCCTATTCCGGAAGGACAGTGCGCACAGGCCCACCCTGCCACGAGAAATGCCCTGTTGACGGCCTCGCCGATAATATCCCGCATTGCATATTCCGGGTGTCCTATGAGCCCGAGATAAATGTCTCCCGTATCGAGGGATATCACCAGGTCTTTTTGATTCATGGTCTTTTTTGCGTGAAGGGCCGCACCTATGGCACGGTCCCTGTGGGAGGCGCCGGAGAAAAAACAAAGGAAGCCGTCGCCCACGTATTTGACCGGAATCCCGTCGTGGGCAAGGACCGACTCCGTAAGGGGATAAAATATCATATTGGCATAATCGGCAAGCTCCCTTGAATCCATCGAAGCGGAGCGCCGGGCGAAATCGATGATGGCCGTGCACAGGACCGTGGCTTCGAAGACCCCGCTGCCCCGCTCGGTCAGACCGAGGAGAAAATCGGTGCTCGTGTCGAAAAGCCGGGCTATCCTGATCAGCATCTGCAGATCCGGACAGCTTGCCCCCCGCTCCCATTTGGAGACCGCCTGGGGGCTCACCTGCAGGGCATTCGCCAGGTTGATCTGCTTGAGTCCGTGTTTCTCCCGAAGGAGCCGTATTTTTTTACTTAGATCCATATGATTCACTTTA
Organism: Syntrophorhabdaceae bacterium; assembly: GCA_036504895.1. Classification (NCBI taxonomy): domain Bacteria; kingdom Pseudomonadati; phylum Thermodesulfobacteriota; class Syntrophorhabdia; order Syntrophorhabdales; family Syntrophorhabdaceae; species Syntrophorhabdaceae bacterium. The sequence continues at coordinate 10,779 of DASXUJ010000046.1, read as the reverse complement.
AAATAAAAACCGGGGCTTTTCAACGAACCGGCGGTTTAAATAAATCTACCCCGGGTTGCAAAGGGGTCGCCCCGGGACTTTGCTTCAGTTAAGCGGCAGTCGCTTTGATTTTCAAAAAACCCTGTGTTACATTATAACAAGAACCTGCCCACGCTCGTGGCGTGTTCGATAATATCAGGAGGAGAGCCATGAAAGGGCTTTCGGAAGTGCTTCTTTGTGGGTGTGTAATATGTTGCCTCCTCCTTCCGATACCGGGTAATGCCTCCGACACGGTAGAAGGGAAACAGATCCCCGCGGTGGCGGAGAAAGGGAAAAAGGAAAAAGAAACCTCCCTTTACCTCTATTATCAAAGATATCTCAATCCTTATTTCAGCAAGAGCCAGCCCAGGACCGCAGACAGGAGCAAGGGGACCGAATCGAAAGCAAGTCTCGTTTCGAACCCCACTTTCCTGCCGGCCCATGGTTCTAAAGATGTAAATCTCCCCGCAGCCGAAAAGGAGGCGCCGTCGGAGGCAAAAAAAGAGGACTCCGCGGATAAGCCCTACATCATGCTCAACAGGCTTGACAGCATCGGGCTCGACGAGTTGAACAAATCTTTTCCCCAGGCATACCGGAAGGAATACCTGGCGGAACTCGCCCTCGGTTTTAAATTAACTCCTTTAGTCGATCTCTCGGTAGGCAAGGTCCAGAAATTCGAGCGGTCGGGGGACAGCCCCTGGGGCGCCCATGACGACGGCTGGAGGATAAGGCTTCAGAAGAATTTCTAGGGGGAGCGCGAGGGCTCCATCGTGAGGGCTCGCTCCAGCCATTTTCCCGCCATATACCTCCTCGTCATGAGCAGCGCCATCACGAGTTGTGAGATGTTCATCGACCACCAGACCGAAAGGGCGCCGAATCCGAGGCCCACCACGAAAATGTAGCACAGCGGGATCCGCACGAGCCAAATGGAGAGGGCCACGATCACCATGACTCCCCGCGTGTCTCCCGCCCCGTTCAAACCGCCGCCCAAAATGATCCCCCATGCCATAAAGGGCTCGCTCAACATGCTGACGTAGATATACTTCACACTCTCCGCGACGACAAGAGGGTTGTCGGAAAGGAAAGACATGATCCACCGGGCGTTCAGAATGACCGCCAGTGTGAGGATCGAGACGGCACACACCCCCATGACCGCAGTTACCATCCCGCCCTTGTAGGCGTCGCCCCTTCTTACGCTTCCGATAAGGTTTCCCACGATCACCGCATTGGCCATATTAAAGGCGAAGGCAGGAAGGAAAATGGCTGATTCCACCCTGAGGCCGGAGGCGAGGGCTGCGAGGATCTCGACCCGGTGCTCGGGTAAGGCACTCAGGATAAGGTAAATCGCCATGGAGCTGAGCTGCCACAGTATCTGCAGGAGACCGGATGGCCACCCTATGGAGATGAGCTTGCCCACGACGGAAAGGGAAAACCGTTTCCTGCCGGGGGTCAGAGCCTTGAGATGCCAGAGGTTGACGAGGCTGCCCGCGCACGTGGCCGCAACCGTGGCGAGTGCAATGCCCCGATAGGCCAGGGACGTATGGAACACAAAGAAAAAGATGAGTCCCAGATTGAGAAGGCAGACGAGGGCCATGGTCCCGAGGGAGGTTTTCACCTGTTTGCAGGCACGGAGGATCCCGTTGCTGTTGATAAGGATGTAGGTAAAGGGGAGGCCGGCCGCGTAAAGCCTCGCGAGCCGGATGGCCGTGGGCTTGAGTTCTTCCGGTATGTTGAGGATCCCAATCAGGGCCGGGGTAAGAAAAACGCCCGCGAGGCCGAAGATGAGTCCGGCAAACACTGCGCTCACGACCGTGGAATGGACTGCCTGGGCGAGCTCTTCTCTTCTGCCCGAGCTGAAGAGTTGCGATGTCACCGCCACGGTGCCCACCGTAAGGGCGTTGCCGATAATAATGAAAACAAAATAAAGCTGGATCACGAGGCCGTATGTGGCCTGTATCTCTTTGCCTATGGTCCCCGCCACATAGATATCGGTGATGCCTATGAGGAAATCGAAAAACATGATCAGCGTCATAGGCCAGCACTGGGCCCAGCTCTCGGAGGCAAAGGATTTTATTTCTTTATTGGCAAACAAACGGTCGAGACCTCTCATGGTCCTATTCTTTGGACAGAGATGTCCCGACTTCCGCCTTTATCGGCCCCGGAATATTCCAGCCGCCCGCAGAGGAGTTAGCCCCCATCTACCATGTCCCGCTCGGTTACATAAAACCAGCCGGCAGGGTCGGTCAGATATTGGATGGCATCCATGATCCTGAGGTAGTGACCCCTTTCCTCGTAGGAGAGGGATAAAAAGAAGCGCTTCTCGAAATAGGTTTCCGCCGAGCCCGCGAGGGTTTCATAATAGGTAATGCTCTTCTCCTCCCGTTCGAGTCCGAATCTGAGTGCTGCGAGATCATCCTCCGATACCTCGGCTTTTTGAAGAAGAGAATCTTTAAAGATTTTTTCGAGCTTCAAAGTATCGTGGGACGAGGTAATCCACTGGGTGAGCAATTCATCACGGCTCATCCCGTCATATATCTTCCTGATCATTACGATGTGATAATCTTCCTGGACGGCCAGCTCCTCGAATATTTTTTTTGCAAGGTCACTCTTCACGTGGGCCGCTGATTCGAGGTAGAATTTCTTCCCCTCCTCTTCCATCCGGATAGCCTGATCCAATGCCTCTTCCCTTGATGCCATAGGTGTTCCTCCTTATTTGACTTTGAGCACTTCTTTTGCCGCGACGTTTGCCGCAATGAGAATGGGGTCCCATACGGATGCGAAAGGCGGTGCATACGCCAGATCGAGCCTCGCCACATCGGCCACCGTCATCTTTGCATGGAGGCAGGCGGCGAGGGTGTCGATCCTGTGGGCCACTCCCTCCTCCCCCACCATCTGGGCTCCGAGCAACCGCCCGGTGTCCTGCTCGACGATATAGGAGACGGTAATGATCTTTCCTGCCGGATAGGCGCTGCTTCGCGACCGCCCCTTGATGGTTGAGGTGATGAAGCAGAGACCCTCCATCTCCGCTTCGATCGCGGAGAGACCCGTCCGTGCCACTTCGAGGTCAAAGACCTTTGTAACCGCCGTGCCCACAATGCCTTCGAAGGCTTTATTCAACCCCGCGGCGTTTTCGCCCGCGATCCGACCCTGCTTGTTGGCCGTGGTGCCCAACGGTATGTAAGTCTTCTTGCCCGTCACCAGGTGAATGGCTTCGGCGCAATCCCCTGCGGCGAATACATCGGGCGCGCTGGTCCTCAGGTACTCATCTACCCTGATTGCGCCGTTCGGGGCCAGCTCGATGCCGGCATCCCTGGCGAGGTTCGAATTAGGTTTTGATCCCACGGCGAGGAGGACGAGGTCCGCCTCGAGCTCTCCCCGGTCGGTCACGACCCCGCAGACCGCATCGTTATTTCCCGTGAAACCGAGGACGGTCGTGTTGGGATAGAAGGTCACCCCTTCCAACTCTATCTTCGCTTCCACTATGGCGGTAATCTCGGCATTCATCGTGCCGAGGACCCGGTCGGTCTTCTCTACCACTGCTACCTCGAGCCCCCTCTTGCGGAAAGACTCGCACATCTCCATGCCGATATAGCCGCCGCCCACGATGATCGCTTTCCGCGCATTTCCGTGATCTATGTATTTTCTGATGGCGAGACCGTCGTCAAGGGTCCTGATGGTAAAGATATGGGCGAGATCGATATCGGCCAAAGGGGGCTTGATAGGAAGGCCTCCCGTGGCGATGATGAGCTTGTCGTAAGGGGTAATCGATTCCCCATCCGTTCCCGGGCCCTTCACCCGCAGGGTCTTAGCCGCGGTGTCGATGGCGAGCACCTCGGTACACGTCTTGACCTCGATGCCCCGTGCAAGCGCCGCATCAGGGGGAAGGGAGATGAGGTCCTCGAACTGCTTCACGACCCCTGAAATGTAATAGGGCACGCTGCAAAGGCCGTAGGATATGTAGAAATCCTTCTCGTAGACCACGGCCTCCATATCGGGCTTCAGCCGCTTGGCACTCGACGCGGCGCTCATCCCCGCGGCGACCCCGCCGATTACGACCAGCCTTTCCTTTGACCCCATAGCCTACCCCTCGTGGGAAATTATTTTAGTTCTGCGGAAGGAAAGAGTGGAGCTTCGAAGCATCCCGGCTCTCCTCCGGAGGCCCTCCGCTGATTCCGATACCTCCATTAATATAGTCAGCCCGGGACTGAAAAACTAGGCTTCTTGCCGGAGGATTCTATTTTTCGGATTATTTTTAACCCTGCCTGTGGTATAATCACCACTTAAGATGCGCCCGTAGCTCAGCTGGATAGAGTGTTGGCCTCCGAAGCCAAAGGTCGCGCGTTCAAATCGCGCCGGGCGCGCTTGATATTAAATCTTTTTCTGTTACATCTCTTGCACCTCAAGCTGACTACGTTGTGACTGCATTTATTCCACCGGCAGATGATTAAGGTCAATTCTCGGAAGGTGCAACCGCTTCAGGAGTCCAAGCGGCCCGGGCTACGGCGGCAACTCTTTCCCGAGCCTGCGGACCTTTCGGGCCGGTCTCCCATATCGATTTTCTGTCGAAAGGCTTGATTAAAGGGCGAAGGTCGGATACCTTTATGGAGAAGCAGATCCAGGAGGTGGTGCAATGGTCGATATTCACCTGATTCTCCCTGCCGAAAGCCTCGGCATATTCCGTCTCTCCGAGGAGGCGGGCCATCTGGGCCTGCCGCTTGCGGGAAACACGAACGACAAGAATACCGTCTTCGCAGGCTCCATCTTCTCCCTTGCAGCCCTTTCAGGGTATGACACCGCCTATGAACGGAAGGCGGTCAGCGGTATCGAGGGAGATCTCTTTCTCCTCTCCTCCCGGATCATCTATCACGAGCCCGGGCTCTGCGACCTCTTCGCCAAGAGCGTCATCACCGAAGACTACACATCGACCCACCGGGGGAACTTCAAGATGATGGTCCAGGTAGAGGTCTGGGACGGGGACGACCACTCCCTTTGCGCTACATTTGAAGGCACCTACGTGGTACGGGTCGATTCGGCCTCATAAGCTATATTTCAGTTCATATAGCAACGGGTAAAAAAGCCCCTGCCGAACGATGTTCGGGCAGGGGCTTCGATCATACTAATCCGGCCTTCGTCCTATCTCCCCCTCTGCGTCACCGTGTGGACTCTCTGCTTGTCGTTCGACAGGGAGACCGTCACCTTGCCGGTGCGGCTTCTTTTTGTCCCGTTGGCAGGCACGGTATAGGTGACATTCCCATTGCCGATGCCCGAGGTGGAGCCGACGGCGATCCATTCCTTGTTTGCGGCGGCGGTCCAGCCACAATCCCGGGCCGAGACGACAATGTCGAAGGTGTGATTCTCTCCTGAGGGAGATGCCGTGTGGCCGGCGGGGCGGAAGGCCTCGATTGCGCACGGCATGCCTTTCTGCATGATATCGATCGATTGATCCTTTACCTGTAATGTTCCGGCGGAGCGGTCCGTGGAGATTTCCGCCTGTTTCATGGTCACCCGCACGATGCCTCTGCTATTTTTCCACGAAGAGAGGACGGCCGACACGCCCGTGCCGCCCGTGGCGATTTCGGGACTCGGGCATGACCGGGACCCTTTTGCCGTAACCGTCACGTTATAGGAGCCTCCTCTCGGGGCGAACTGTATTTTCGCCGGAAGAGCCCTATATTCGCAGGATGTGTCGAAGGGGGCAGCAAGCACGGTATTTGCCGTCACGGTAATCGTGCAGGTGTTCGTTCCCGAGCAACCCCCGCCGGACCATCCTGCGAAAGTGGAGGCTGAATCGGGGGTGGCGGTAAGGGTGACCCGGGCGTTGGCGGGATAGGTGCCTGTGCACGTGTTTCCCGTGCAGGCGAGATCCGTTGCGGAGATGGCGCCCGTTCCATCCCCCGTCTTATTGACGGTAAGGGTGAAGGTAATGGGCGAGAAGGTGACCGCCACATCATGATTTGCCGTCACATCCTGGATGATGTAGCTCGCGCCGCTGCCTTTTATGATGCGTCGCAAGGGAGCGCTCTTTTGTCCGGGGCGCCCCGCTAGATCATCGCTCACCTGGCTCACGCGGTAGCCTGCGTCAGGGGTAAACGTGATGGAGGCCGAAGACCCGTGGGGGACGCTTTGGGTTGCCGGACTTACCTGGCCCTGGCCTCCCGACACGGTGGCATTGACCGTATGGGTGATCTTCGCGAAGCTCGCGCTCATCGACGTGTGGGCAGTCACGTTGACCGTGCACGTGGTGCCCGTTCCCGAGCAGCCCCCTCCGGACCATCCCACAAAAGTCGAGGCCGAATCGGGTATGGCGGTCAGGGTTACCTGGGTATTGGCGGGATAGGAGCCCGTGCATGTCGCTCCCGAGCAGGTGAGGCCTGACGCGGTGATGGTGCCCGAACCGGTTCCCGTCCTCGTGGCGGTGAGGGTGAAGGTATCGACCGCGAAGGTCGCCACGAGAGTGTGGTTGGTGGTGACGTTGCTGATGACATAGGGATTGGCTATTGCCCTCTTAACGCTGCCGGCGACCGGCCCCGCCGACTGCTTCTTCCTGCTGACCTGCTTCGCGGTGGCCGCCGTTGATGTGCCGTTGTCCGAAAGGGTCGCGACATGATAGCCCGCATCAGGAGTAAAAGTAATGGAGGCGGATGACCCCCGGGTGACGCCTTGGGTTGCCGGGCTTACCTGGCCATGGCCTCCCGCAACGGAGGCATTGACCGTGTAGACGGGTCTCGCGAACCGTGCTGATACCGTGGTATCGGCCGTCATGGCAACGGTGCACGTTCCCGTTCCCGAGCATCCCCCTCCGGACCAGCCCTCGAAGGTAGAGGATGAATCGGGCGTGGCGGAAAGGGTGACCCTGGCGTTTGAGGGGTATTTCCCCGTGCAGGTCGTCCCCGAGCAGGTAAGTCCTGAGGCGGAGATTGTCCCCGTCCCTTCACCGGTCCCCTCGGTAGTGAGGATAAGGGCGGTGCCGAAAACGGCGATGAAGGAACCATAGCCGTCATGACCCGCAAAAAACGGCATTATGGGCGAGCCCCACGTGCCAAGACCGTAGCCGCCGACATAGACGTTTCCGTGTGGATCTGCCGCGATAGCCGTTGCGTCGTTATGGCCGGAAGCTCCGAGAAAGGTATTCCATATGAGCGACCCTGCGGGGCTGACTTTCGCGATCCAGCCGTCAGAATGACTTTGAACGCCCGGAACGTATGGCGTGAGAGGTGAGCCCCAGGTGGCGCCGGAATATCCCGTCACATAAACCTCTCCGTCAGGGCCTGTCGTTATGTCTAAAGGAACATTAAAGGTCGTCGTCGCGCCCAGAAAAGTATTCCAGAGAAGGGCGCCGGCGGCGTCGAGTCTTGCAATGAAGCCATCCATGCCGTTCATCCCGTCACCCAGGTATTCACCGATCGGAGAGCCCCAGGTGGCGGAGCTGCTTCCTGTCACATACACATTGGCACTTTTATCGACCGCTATGGCGGATATCATATCACCGCCGGTCCCCCCGAGAAAGGTGTTCCAGATCAAGTTCCCGTTGTTATCGAGCTTCGCGGCAAATACATCCGTGTATTGTGTATACGGTCTTCTCGGCGTGCCCCATGAACCGTCGCTTTCACCGGTGACATAGATGTTGCCTTCCATGTCAAGGGCTATTCCGTAAGGTTTGTCGACCTCTGCCCCTCCGAGAAAGGTGTGCCAGACCAAATTCCCGCTGCTGGTGAGCTTTGCAACGAAAACGTCGGCGATATAGTTGATCGCCCCTGTAATCGGTCTTATCGGCGAACCCCACGTACCTTGGCTGGATCCTATTACATACACGAACCCGGCTGCATCGACCGCCAGTCTGTACGCGTCATCGGTCCGAGTTCCCCCGAGAAAGGTGTTCCATATAACATTTCCCGACGTATCGAGTTTCACGATAAAGCCGTCAGAGTCCCCGCTGTGCCCCCTCACGGGCGAACCCCATGTACCCATGCTTTGTCCCGTCACATATACATACCCGTCCTGACCCACGGTTATGCCTGCCCCGGAATTATAAAGGTTAGGGAAAATTTTATCCCATACCGGGGCGCCCGTGCTGTCGAACTTAGAGACGAAGATGCCGGAGTAGCACCTCCCGGCAGTATAAATACTGCCGTCTGAATCGAGTGCGATGCCTCCGAGAAATTCCCTGCCTCCGACATGCTGGCCATCGCGATATACCGTTCCCCCAAGAAAGGTATTCCATATCAGGTCGGGATCTCCCGGCGTCCCGTGAACGGGCATCGAAAAGAGGAGAAACCCCATAAAAAGACAGAAGACGGCGGTGACAGACTTCGAGTTCCCGGACCGTCGGCCATTTGATCCTTTTCTCATTTCAGTCTCCTTATCATATTAGGAAGCATCAAGTTGTGGAAACCGGACATCTTCGGAAAAAGCTCGCGTTCCTTCCTCCATTTTAATCCCCCGCTCTTTATCACGTGAGAATAAATACTTATCGATTATTCTTATGAATTATAATACATAATTTTCTTTTAAATCTAAAATGAGATAATTGTACAAATTATTATCGTGCCCTCTGGGTCACCAGGTGATTTTTCTTCTTCTGATTCGCCAGGGTCACCGCGACGGTGCCTTGCTGCGGCCTCCTCGTTCCGTTCGCAGCTGCCGTATAGGTCACGCTCCCGCTCCCGGTGCCTGATGAGGAGGTGGTGATCCATGCCTTATTCGAGGCAGCGGTCCACGCGCAATCCGTCGGCGACAGTATAGGTCGATTTCACGACAGAGCGACCGCTTCCTTCATAGACCACGCTTACCCCGTCCCAGACGTTAGAATAAGTGATCCGGCCTAAAGGTTGCGCCTTTCCGTCATTAGCCTGAGGCCCCTCCGCCATGGGTGCGACGGATTTTCCTCCGGCGAAATCGACCTTCAGCAGGTGGTCTCCTGATGCCAGGTACATGGAGCCGGGGCTGAAGCCGAGGATGTGGCCTTTCGAGGTGACCTGGAGGAGATCCCCTGTTTTTCCATGTGCGGGGATTGGCTGAAAGAGAAACCATCCGGCGAGACATAATGCGACAGCGATGATACGTGCCCCTTCGCGCTTTACGTCAATCGAACCTGTGTGCATATTCATCTCCTTTATCCCGGGTGAATGATCAAAATGTCAAATGATTGACATTATCGGCTATGAGAGAACCTGCTCGCACTCATCTGTAGACCCGCAATATACCGCAGGGGCCTTCGTTTGGGCCTACCCCTGCAAGTTGCTTTTATGACTATTATCCCTAATATGCATCTATTGTGCCAGAATAAAACCTATCGTCTCCATTTAACGACAATTATGTTTCTTTTCAAATGACTTTTGTCACATCCACCGAGGTCGCGATCTGCCCGGCCCGTCGCCACGTGTGAGTTTTCCTGTTTGACAAGGAAAGGTCCCATGAATATTTTTCTTCTGTGGTGGCCATCCACACGATCCGCAGCACGGGGAGGGACAATGCAGAACCGGAATACGCATATGTCTCGAAGGCTCTTACTTGTCCTCTTCGCGTTGCTCTGGACTTGGGGTTGTCAGACGGTAAAGACGGGGGTATGCCGGGACACCGCCCCCTATTGCGCGGGGATATACGCTGAAACCCAACCCAGCGAAGTGGTTCTGGGAAGGAATAAAGGCTCTACCATCTGGCACATGCAGGCCCGCACTCTACTCAAAGGGAAATGGCAGTGGGTGGAATTCAAACATGGCGACTGCTTCGTCACGGACAGGCAGGAGGTGGAGTTCGATGAATCCACAGTCCATCGCTTGAGCGTCGTCGACGCGGTGAAATACCTCGAAAGATTTTTTCCCAACCTAGGTAAGGGAGGAGAAGGAGAGGGGGAGGAAACCGGTAAGCCGGCAGGCATCGGGGGCGCCCGATGGCACAGAGAATAGTTTTATCCTTAGAAACAATCTGGTCAAACTGCAATGAGCCCGGATGAACATGTTTTTTTGCATAAAACATGTCCCCTCTCACATGCGGGATTTCACGAGTAATTTCGCACAGGCTCGACGACATGAAGGTTGAGACGAGGAGGCGCTTATCCTCGCCCAATACCTCCAGGAGTTGGTAGGCAATTCAGACGGCGGCAAGAGTGACATACTCAGGCTCGTAAAACGACAGGGCCCGAACCCCGTGCTATTATTGGATCGTCACGTTTATCCTGCCCGATTGACCGCTGTTGTGGTCGAGGGCGAGGAGCGTAATCTTTGCGTGAGGCCGTAACGTGCTCGCAAGCTCCAAAAATGATTCGAGGCTGTCCACCGCCTGACCGTTGATCTCGAGGATCAGGTCGTTCTTTTCGAAGCCCGCCCGGCCGAGAGGCCCCTTCGGGTCCAGTTGTGTGACGGCGACTCCCTGTTTCGGGTTGAGTCCGTATTTTTCTTCCTCTTGCGTCGTGACGGACCTGAACTCCGCCCCGAGCAGTTGTTGCGTGGAAGAGGCATAGGCTTTCACCGCGTCCGCCTGGTTGCCTATTTTCACCGCTAGGTCCTGATTCTTCTGGGCGCGCAGGACCGTGATCTTTGCTTCCTTGCCCACGGGTGTGACGGCTACCATATTCCTGAGCCTCGATGCGTCGGCAACTTCGATGCCATTGTAGGAAAGTATGACGTCCCCCTTGGCCAGTCCACCGGCCTGAGCAGGGCTTCCTTTCATTACTTCCGCCACATACGCGCCTTTAGGCGCAGCCATTCCAAGGGATTTGGCGCGATCCCAGCTTACGTCCTCGACTGAGATGCCCAGCCATCC
>DASXUJ010000045.1 GCA_036504895.1 Syntrophorhabdaceae bacterium | reverse complement strand
TTCAACCTCCGCAAGCAGAGAAGCGACGTAAATTCGAAAAGCCTCTACGAGAGCGTGCTCGAAGAATTTCCCGACGCCCTGCTCCTCGTGGACAAGAACGGATATATCAGCTTCGCCAATAAACGGGCGAAGAGCGAGTTCGAAGGGAGCAAAGGCCTCCTCATCGGCGAGAAGGTGGATAATGTCGTCACCGGGATCAGCGATGAGTTCTACAGAAAGGACGGCCCCTTCCAGGGCGAGGTCAACTACAAATCGAGCGAGCAGTATAAGATCTTCCAGATGCAGAGCTATCCCGTAAAAGGGGCTAAGAAGGATAGTTCGTGGAAAGGTCTCATCTTCAAGGATGTCCTGGAGATGAAGGTAAAAGAGGAAGAGACCCTTCTCAAGGACAAAATGGAGAATATGGGGATGCTCGCGGGAGGCATTGCCCACGACTTCAATAACCTTCTCACTGGGGTCCTCGGATACGCCTCCCTCATCAAGAATTTCTTAAGTAGCGAAGAGAAGCTCTACCGCTACGCGGAAGCCATAGAGCATTCCGCCCAGAGGGCGGCGAAGCTTACCCAGCACCTCCTCAATTTCTCGCGAAGGCAACGAAAATCCACGGGCATCGTGGACCTGAACGTCCTTCTCGACGATATCCTCTTTCTTCTGCGTGAAAGCTTCAGGGACGTGGAGGTGGAAAAGACGTTCGACGACCTCTTGCCTCCCATAAGGGGAGACGAGGCGGACCTCCAGAACGTCTTCCTCAACCTCTGCATGAACGCCAAAGACGCCATGAAAGGGGAGGGCCTCCTCAAAGTGAAGACCAAGAGGAGGAAGAATATAGGGGGCAGGGAATTTGCCTCCATCGAGATCGAAGATTCGGGGCAGGGCATAGACGAAGAGATCAGGGAAAAAATCTTCCAGCCCTATTTCACCACCAAAGAAACCGGATCGAACCTTGGCATGGGTCTCTACCTCGTGGATAAAGTGATCAAGGAGCACGGCGGATTTATCGAGTGCGAGAGCGAGCCGGGAAGGGGCACCAAATTTACCCTCCATATCCCTTTGCCCCTGGAGATCATCGGCAAACAGGTCGAGCGCCGCGAGCCGAGCAGCCACAGCAATCTCAACAAACGTAAAGTCCTCATCGTGGACGACGAGAACATCGTGAGAGAATTGATAAAAGGGGTCCTCTCCGAGGAAGGCATAGAGGTGCTCAAGGCAGTGGACGGATATGAGGCCATAGACATATTCAAGAAGAACCATAATCACATAGACCTCGTAATCCTCGATATGATCATGCCGGGCATCAAGGGGGACGAAGTCCTCAAAAACATGCGCGAGATCCGTCCGGATATCAGGATTATCATCTCGAGCGGCTTTATGAGCGAAGATCAGAGGGAGAGGCTCAGGGAATACAGGGTCGATGGATTTCTCGATAAGCCCTATAAAGATAAAGATGTAGTACGGATCATCACCCAGATCCTGGCGAAATAACCCTCCTTTTCCGGCAACAAAAGACAGATTTTTTTCCAAAGGTTCAAAAACCGCATATTTCCCATGGGAAAACCCCGCTGCTGCCTCGTGAAAGAATCAATCATTGTATACAAAATATTTCTTGCAAAGCCCCGAAGGAATGATATAATCATTCTTATTTCCGCACGGAATGGCTGAAAAGGGGCATATGGCGAAAATCACGGTGTTCGGGCACACCGGTCCACGAAGAACATGGTGGTCACACGGGGGCGGATTCACACGCCCAAAAATCAGAGGAATTGAGGAATACAGGACCTTCTCCGCCCATGGCGGGACGTCCGGGATGCGGGACAAAGCATCCGGGCCGGTGAAAAGTTTGTTGATTTTCTAAAAAAGACCAAGGGGGGTTTTAAATGTGGCAATTCCTTTCACCCGAGGCGGCAAAATGGGTCACCCTTATCATCTTTATTCTCGTCTTTGCCTTTATTCTCCATCGTAAAGTCCCCATTCAGTATCTTTCACTCGGCGCCGCAGCGATTCTCATCGCCTTAGGCATTATCAGTCCCGGCACCGCCTTCCTGGATAACGATAACGGTGTCTCATGGGATGTGCTGGCCATCTATTTCGGCTACGGCATGCTCGCCATGGTGCTCCAGCAAAGCCGGTTGCCGGGTGCCATCGCGAATTGGATCCTTCCCCGGCTGCGAAAGGAAAAATTCGCCCTTCTCTTCCTGTGCTGTCTCGCCGCGCTGCTGTCGAGCTTCATGGCCAATCCCGTGGTGGTGCTCATGCTCGCTCCCCTCGCCATCGAGATGGCGGACAGGCTCAAGGCCTCCCTCTTCCTCTACCTTATCGCCCTTGCCGTTGCCTCGAACATCGTCACCACCGTGAGCATGATGGCCGATCCTCCCGCCCTCATCCTCGCCATGCAGACCAACATGTCCTTCATGGATTTTTACTGGTTCCAGGGAAGGCCCGGGCTGGGAACGCTCTCGATATTCGGGGTTTTAGCCGCCATGCTGGTACTCATGGTCCAGTTCCGGAAGCTCAATAACATCGTCGACCTGAAGACTCCCAAGGTGGTGGTGGGGAAGAGATCGGTCATACTCATGGCGATCGGCCTGATCGGCTGCGCCATAGCCACCGTCCTCAAAGCAACGGGATTTCCCATGTCTTCCATTGTCGTCCTCACCGTCTTTGCCCTCTTCATCGTCCTGGTGGATGTGATCTCCCCCGAGCCCGATGAGACCGACGAACACAAGATGCGCCTGACCCTGGGTTCGAGCGCGGTCTTCCTCCTGAGTTGCTGGGCCCTCGCGCTCGTACCGAATGAGGTGGCAGCTTTCCTGAGGTGGCAGGGCTGGGTCGGTCTTATCCTGGGCCTTCTATCCCTGGCCATGTTGAGAAGCAGATGGTTTTACGGGGTAAAGGAATTCGACTGGCAGTCCATCTCCTTTCTCATAGGCATTTTCATCGTCATCGGCGCCGTCAACCAGGTAGGGCTCCTTAAGGAGCTTGCCGACTGGATGACGCGGGTGGGCCTTACGAACCCCATCGTGGTATTTGTCATCATCACCTGGATCTCCGTGATTTTGTCGGCGGTGATCGACAATGTGCCTTACACCATTCTCATGATCCCTGTCTGCGGTTACCTCGCAAAGACACTGAACGTCAACCCCTTCTATCTCTATTTCGGGATGCTCATAGGCACCGGCATCGGAGGGAACCTGACCCCCGTGGGCGCCACCGCCAACGTCCTTGCCTGCGGCATGCTGGAGAAACGGGGCTACAAAATCGACCTCTGGAAATATATGAAGATA
>DASXUJ010000044.1 GCA_036504895.1 Syntrophorhabdaceae bacterium | reverse complement strand
ATCGTATATGGTCGACATATATACCTCCTTTTCCTCGAGATTAAGGGATAAAGGCCGGCTCGCGAACGTACCTCCAACCCTTTGCTTTCTTTAACCTGAGAATACCACAGGCAAAAATAACGGTCAATGGTTTGTGGGCTGAAAGAACTTGACTTCCCGGCCTGTTCCCGATAAAACATGGCAGGAAAAAGAGGGAAGGTGCCATATGAAAAAGATTTGCCTTATCGGCCTCGCGTTTCTGGGGGTTATTCTCTTCGCCGCCCCGGGCCGATGCGACGAGAAGCCGAATTCTACCGTGGGAGAAGTGAAAACCGCCGGTCCCGCCAAGGCCAGGAGAGCCAAGACGGAGGGTCGGAGGGGAGGTACCTTTGTCGGTGCGGTGGTGTGGGCGGACACCGGCACCAAATCGATCACCCTCAAGGGGAGGGGGAAAATCGTTACCTTTGATGCCTCGAATCCCACCTTCAGGGGCTATCGGAGCCTTGGGGACGTGAGGGAGGGGAGCTATTGTGCGGTCTCCTATACGTCTACAGGCTTAAGGATATCACGGGCCACGAGAGGAGAAGCCGCTCTCGAACCAGCTCCTGATATACCCACTGCCATGAAAACGGCAAAAAAGGATTCGAAAAAGCGAATTGCCCGAATTGCGCAGAAGGGCACGGGCTTTTATGACGTAGATGAAAATAAGGACGGTAAAGTAACCGCCGTCGAGATGAGCGTGGTCGTATCGGACCTCACTATGGACCGGTTCAAGAATTACGATAAAAATGGCGACGGCTGCCTCAGCGAGCCCGAATACAGGGCCGCTCTTCGAAATCGTTGATCCGGGGCAGGGTCTCCCGACAATATCAGGCGCGGGCGACTTTCCTCTTCTTGCGGACCTGGGCCGGTTTTTTTAAGGTCTTTTTATAAGGTTTCTCGATCGCATCCGCGTAGGCGAGAACGGCACGGACGTAATTGTCGCAGTGATTGTACGCATAAATTGCCTTCTTCATCTTCTCCGGATGACCGGAGGCCCAGCCATGTCCCGCGAGATATTTCGCAATGCTGGCCATTGCGTCGGTAAATTGGAAGAGATCTACCCTTCCGTCATTATTCCCGTCAGCCCCGAAAGAGAGATAGGAACTGGGGATAAACTGGCAGAGGCCGAAGGCGCCTGCCCATGAGCCTTTAATTGAGAGGGGATCGATCTTCTCCGACCTGCTCAGGACAAGGAGGCTGACCAGCTCCCTGTCCGCCCATTCGGACCTCCTGTTCTCAAACAATGATAAGGTGAGAAGACTGTTGAATACAGGGTAGGTCCCCACGTATCTGCCGAAGTTGGTCTCTACGCGATAGACGGCGATGAGCACCTCCGGTTCCACCTTATATCTGGCGCCGATATCGACGAGCAGAGATTTGTTGCTCTTCAGGACCGCCTTTCCCCGTTCCACCGAGTCCCGCGTCAGGAGCCCGAATTTCTTGTTGAAATAATCGAGTCCTTTCCCTTTCTTCTCAAGAATCTCCGGGTAGAGCGTAACCCGGGGGTCTGAAAAGAGAGGCGCCAGATCATCGGAACTAAAGCCTTTTTCTTTAAGGGATTGGCAGAGGGACCCCTTCCTGCTGCATATATCTTCCTCTGTATAGCAATAGGATGAGGACGACGCGCACAAAAGGATGGCAATGAATAAGAGAAAACCGGGCAGGGCTTTTTTCATTAAAGATATCGCTCCTTTGCTC
Organism: Syntrophorhabdaceae bacterium; assembly: GCA_036504895.1. Taxonomy (NCBI): domain Bacteria; kingdom Pseudomonadati; phylum Thermodesulfobacteriota; class Syntrophorhabdia; order Syntrophorhabdales; family Syntrophorhabdaceae; species Syntrophorhabdaceae bacterium. The sequence goes on along the minus strand of DASXUJ010000044.1, from coordinate 85,231 downwards.
ATCGGGTCACCTGGCCGCCCGGGCAAGCTTTGTGGCAAAGATGCTTATGAGCCCGCCCATCATAAAATAGCCGGTGAACACTTCCAGTCCTGTGAGAAAAAGGGCCACAGGCGTGCGGGGTATGATATCCCCGAAGCCGAGGGTAGAAAAGGTTACCACGCTGAAATACATCATTGAGCCCAACTCGAAACGGAGCGTGGCAAGATGAAAATCATGAGGTCCGAGGATGAGGTAGGCGAGGCCGAAGAGAAAGATGATCATGCACGACCAGAACCCCCACCTGACGAAGGATCTCCCGCAATCGGCGAAAAGCCACCAGATTGCGCAGATTATCCTGCCTTTTCGTGTTTCCATCAGCTCTTCAAGAAAGTCCTGACCCTTCATGAAACTCGCGAACTTTTGGCTTCCGTAGCAGGCCACATGTGCCCCTTTGCACCGCATGGTGGTATCCAGAAGGATACTGTCCCGGTTTTTCCAGATCTTTCGGGGGCTGAATCGCGCCTTCTTCAGGACCTTCCAAAAAACGGCGTCGTCGAACTTGACGGCGGAGACATTGGCCCTCTCGAGGTTCACCGCCGTCAGGTTTGCCCCGTGAAGGTTTGCGTTCGTGAAATCGGCGCCGGTGCAGTCGGAAAAGGCAAGAAAGGCTTTTTCAAGATGGGCGTGAGAACAATTCGCTTTCCGGAGATTCGCGTCTTCGAGGGATGCGCCTTTCAAGTGGGCGCCCCTGATGTCGGCCCCCCGGAGACTCGCAAAGGGAAGGACCGCGTTCTCCATGCGTGCAAAGGCCATATGACATTTATAGAGATTTGCATTCGTAAGATCGGCATGATCGAGATTGGCGTGTGATAGGTTCGCATCTCTGAGAACTGCGGAGGAGAGATTTGCTCTTTCAAGGCGTGCTCCTGAGAAATTCGCTTTTGCGAGATTTGCGCGGGAGAAGTCGATTCCCCTGAGATCCCTCTTTTCCAGACCAGCCCCGTTCAGATCGATGGCTTCGTCCCTGTGGGTTTCTCGCCATCCGTTCCATTCTTTGACGCCCAGGTTCAGTAGGGCCAGGTGTTCTTCTCTCGCCACGCCCCCTCCTTGCTCCGTTGCATACCCTCTAAATATCTAGCCTCACTCGCGAAGGAAAAGCAATAACAAAAGTGGCCGACCAAGATCAATAGCGCCTCCCCATAATGGCGGTCCGCGGCCCACATTGTATATATTGAATATATTGATTTTTTGTGGTTCTTCTATTACAATGCTAAAAATAGAAGAATAAGGAGATGCCATGGAGATACGCACGACTGAAACAAATAACGCGATCATCCTTTCAGTACAGGGGAGGATGGATGCAGTCACCTCTCCCCAGTTCGACAAGGCCTTTTCGGAATTGGTGGCAAAGGGCAACCGTTCTTTTCTTCTCGACATGGACAGTCTCGAGTACATAAGCAGCGCGGGCTTGAGGAGTATTCTGGCCGCCGCCAAGCAGATAAAGGAAAAACAGGGGACCATACTCTTCGCCGCCTTGCATGGGCCCGTGGAAGAGGTGTTTAAGATATCGGGCTTTTACTCCATTTTTCAGGTTTTTGCGTCAAAGGAGGATGCCCTTGCCCATCTGTGATGGCATGCGGTTTCCGTTCACCGCCTCTCTTCCGGCAACGGCAGGCTAAGAATCCCTGATGAATGCATTATCTCATGCGGTGGTCGCCGCGAAACTGGAGAATCTCGAAGCCCTCATTTCCCACGTGGCCGAAAGCGCCCGGGATGCCGGATTTGACTCAAAACGCATCTCCGAACTGCAGATTGCCGCCGAAGAGGCCCTCGTGAATGTAATGAGCTATGCCTATGAATCTGAAGGGGGGGACGTGGATGTGGCGTGCGGCCCCACTGAACACGATCGATTCATGATCGAGATATCGGACAAAGGTGCTCCTTTCGACCCCCTTTCCGCAGTCGAGCCCGATACGTCGGCTGATGTGACGGAACGAAAAATCGGGGGGTTGGGCATCCTGCTCATCAGGAAGCTGATGGACGAGGTGCGCTACCGGCATGAAGACGGAAAAAACATTCTCACTCTTCTGATACGAAAGGGAAGGAACCCGGGGGATTAACCCGAGCCGCAGTAATTCTTTTTGACATGACAAGAAAAAGGGGATAATTGATGAGAACCGACCAAGAGAGATCGATCCTGGCAGTGCCGAACGACCTCGGGTATTTGCCCGCCATTCAGGCATACGCCGGTGAGATCGCAAAAAAACTGGGTTTCAGCCCTTCCGACACGGCTAAGATCATCCTTGCCCTGGAGGAAGCAGTGGTCAACGTGGTGGAGCATGCCTTCGAGGCAGGTGAAAAGGAATCTTACGAAGTCATTTTCGAGCCCGTAACCGCGGGGGTGAGGATCATCATAAAGGACAAGGGCATGCCCTTCGATCCCAGCATGGTGCCTGAATATGCAACCCCTGTCGACGTCGATCAGGTCCCCACGGGTCTCGGCTCCCACCTCATGAAGACAAGCGTCGATGAATTCGAGTTCCATAACCTCGGCCGTGAGGGTAAGGAAATCCACCTCATTAAGTTTCTGCCCTTCAAGAGCGTGGTCGATCTCCACGAGGCTTCCCAGCTCACGCGGTATGAACCCGAAAAAGAAAAGGTCGAAGAGAAGAAAGCCTATGAGCTGAGATCGATGCTTCTCTCCGAATCGCTCGAGGTCTCGAGACTCTTTTACCGGGCCTACGGGTACTCCTACGGAATCGAATCGATCTACTACCCCGACAGGTTTACCAGGCTTCACGAAGACGGCACCATCGCATCGGTGGTCACCGTTGCGGATGGAGAAGTGGTGGGACACGTTGCCCTCGTGAAGGAACACAGGGAGAGCATTATCGCCGAGGCGGCCATGGCCGTGGTGAGGCCTGATTTCCGCGGACAGGGATGCCAGAACGGCATGCTCAGCGCCCTGGTGGACAAAGCCCACGAGATCGGATTGGCGGCCATTTTCAGCAAGGCGGTGACGAACCACCCCTACGCCCAGAAAGCAGGGCAGAAGGCAGGGTTCAAAAGGTGTGCCCTTGTCCTCGGCCTTATTCCGGCGGACAGGTCATTCAAGGGTATCCACGCAGCCCTCTCCCAGAGGGAAACAGTCATTTACGGTTTTATGCCTCTCAAGAACCCCCAGGGTATCACGATTTATCCGCCCCCCCAGCACGCGGAATTTATCGAATACCTTTATCACAATCTCGGTCTCGACCGGACCATGGGTACAAGCCCCGCACCGGAAGCGGTGAATGCCGGCGCAGGAGACGGCACATCAAAAATAACCACCACGGTGGTCTCTACCTATAACAGGGCAATTATCACGATCGAGAGATATGGCGAGCATATCGCGGATGAAGTGAAGGTCATTCTGAAAGACCTCTGTCTCAAGAAGATAGACCAGATTACTTTCTATCTCCCCCTCGAAAATCCGGCCACCCCTTCGATGTGCGGCGAATTCGAGAAACTTGGCTTCTTTTTCGGCGGGGTCCTCCCCTTCTATGACCTTGGGGATGCCCTTATTCTTCAGTATCTCAATAATGTCTCCATAGACTACAGCAGGATTCAAGTCGCCTCCGAGGCCGCCGAAAAGATCGTGGCCTACATAAAAGCACGTGATCCTAATCAAAATGCCTGAATCTTAGGCTTTATCTTTTGCTGTCTTACGAGTAAAGAGCACATGAGGGCGATGGCGCAGACGAGCCCGCCCAGAATGTAAGCGTTTTGAAACCCCCCGAGGAGAAGGTCCGGGGGGACTTTACTCATCTCCATACCCGCTGCTTTCGGCGGCAGGGAAAGAGAAAAGACCGTTTCGAAAAGGGCAACCCCGAATACCATTCCAAGGTTCATGACCGTATTGAATACACCCGAGGCGCTGCCCTGCTTTCCCTCCAGGGCGAACATCATAACTTGCTTATTATTGGGCGAGAAAAAGAGGACATAGGAAAAGCCGAGCCATATGAGGAAGACGAAGGCCGGCACCAGACCGTGAAAGGGAAGGGTAAAGGCGAAGGTGAAGGCGCACAGAGATGCGGAAAGCATGGCGATGGTGCAAAGAATCCGGGGTGCGACCCTGTCCGCGAGCTTTCCCGCCGGAGAAGAGCAGAAGACATAAATGAGTGAATAGGTGAGGATCACAAGCCCCGTCTCCTTGGTATTCAACCCTTTCACGAACTCCAGGTAAAAGGGGAGAAGGAAGGCATTACCGGTGATCAGAATATAGGCCATAAAGGTGGCGACGATCGTAAGGGTGAAACGCATATTGGTGAAAAAATGCAGGTCGAGCAAGGGGTCCTTGCATGTTTTCTCCCTTTTTATAAAGAGGACGAAAAGAATGGCGGCCACAAGGAACGTAAGACCTACCTGGGGCGACGTCCATCCGAGCTTCCTGCCTACATTCAGCGCATAGAGCAAGGCAAGGAGGCCGAGAAAACTGAGGACCGCGCCGGGAATGTCGAAGCTCTTTCCCCCGGCCGCGCTGCCGGCTTCAGCCGGGTCCTCTTTTGGGATCATCTTCAGGGCCACGATTATGGCGAGAATGCCAACGGGCACATTGATATAGAATATCCAATGCCATGAGAGATAGGCGGTGATGATGCCGCCCAGGGGCGCGCCCGTGGCGACTCCGAGGGCCGAGCTTGTGGACGTGATGCCGAAGGCCCATCCCGTGATGTTCTGAGGAAGAAATTTCGAGATGATCGCATATCCGGAAGCGAGGAGCATTGCGCTTCCGATGGCCTGAACGCAGCGGAAGGCCACCAGTACATGAATGTTTTGGGAAAAACCGCAGAGCATGGAGCCGAAGACGAACAGGGAATAGCCCGCGATGAAAATCCTCTTGAGCCCGATCTTGTCGGCGAGCCGTCCGAAAAGGAGAAGGGTGCTCGTAATGATAAGCAGGTAGACCACTACGACCCTCGAGACATCGCCTGTTCCGATGTGGAAATTTTCCGCGATGGTGGGCAGCGAGATATTGACGATGTAATTATTGAGCCGCGACATGAATGAGCAGAAGGCAACGCTGATAACTATCCAGAGCTGGGTTGATCTGTCTGTGACGAACCGGTTTTCCATACGTTTTGCGCCTATAGGTTGTAGACTATCGGGGCCTCTTTTTCAACTGGTTTTTTTCTTATCCTTTATATTAGAGGTCCCATCTGGTATGATTTTTTTCATGATACGCCTCGGAATCGATCTCGGAGGGACGAAAATAGAGATCGTCGCACTCGGTCAGAAGGGAGAGGAAATTCTTCGAAGGCGTGTGCCTACTCCCACGGGAGATTACGGGGCCATCCTGAGGGTTATCGGAGGTCTCGTGCGTGACGCGGAAGAAGAGCTTGGTGAGACGGGGACCGTGGGAATAGGCACTCCCGGGTCTCTCTCCGGAAAAACGGGTCTTCTCAGGAACTCGAACTCCCAGTGCCTTAACGACCGCCCTCTCCTCGACGATCTTATCCGTCTCCTGAAGCGCCCCATCCGGATGAGCAACGATGCAAACTGTTTCGCCCTTTCCGAGGTGGCCCACGGAGCGGGTCAGGGCGCTCATGTGGTCTTCGGTGTCATTGTGGGCACCGGCACGGGAGCGGGCATAGTAGTCGGGGGCAGGGTCCTGGAAGGTTGTAACGCCATAGCGGGGGAGTGGGGTCATAATCCGCTGCCCTGGCCCGGGGCCGATGAGATCCCCGGTCAGCAATGCTATTGCGGGAAGAGGGGATGCATCGAGACGTACCTTTCCGGGCCCGGTATGGCGCGGGATCATTTTCCGGCCACCGGGAAACGAATGGAACCTGCCCTGATTGTAAAGGAAGCCGAAAAAGGGGACGGCCAATGCGAAGCAACCCTCGCGCGGTATGAGGACAGAATGGCCCGGTCTCTTGCCCAAGTAATAAACCTCCTCGACCCGGACACCATTGTTCTCGGGGGAGGGATGTCGAAGATCGCGAGGCTCTATAAGAACGTCCCTCTCCTCTGGGGCAAATACATATTTTCAGATGCGGTACAGACCCGGCTTCTGCCTCCAAAGTACGGGGATTCGAGCGGCGTTCGGGGGGCCGCCCTCCTCTGGGACGTCGACGCGTCTGAACAATGAGGAACCCGGGTCGCGGGGAAAGGCATCGCCAGACATCTGGTCTTTCAATTCATTGACACCCTACAATCAAAATGTTAGATTTGCCGAGGCCGGAAAAAGGGACATTTACTCTCGGTTCTTACCCTGACGAAGATGGTCGAGGAGGGCTTCTCATGAAAATGAAACTGTGGATTTATACGTGTATCGTGGTCAGTCTGATTTTCGTCTCCGGTTGCCAGAAAGGGGGAGACGACACGATAAAGGTCGGACTCATCGCGGAGCTTACCGGCGATATCCCCGCGGTCGGGGCATCCTGTAAGAACGCGGCGGAGATGGCCGTGAAAGAGATAAACGAGTCGGGCGGCATCGATGTGGGGGGAAAGAAATACAAGGTACAGCTTTTCGTGGAAGATAGCGCAAGCAAGCCTGACCAGGCGGCTTCGGCGGCCCAGAAGCTGATAACCCAACAGAACGTCCTTGCCATAATCGGACCCAATTCGACGAGCAACGCCCTGCCTGCCTCGGAAATCGCGGAGAGCTCGAAGGTCGTGCTCATCTCGCCGTGGTCCACAAATCCCAAGACCACCCTCGACGCAAAAGGGGGCGCCCCGAAGCAGTTTGTCTTCCGGGCCTGCTTCATCGATCCTTTTCAGGGCGGCGTGGTGGCGAAGTTCGCGCGAGAGAGCCTGAAGGCCAAAAAGGCGGCGGTCCTCTACGATGTTGCCTCCGATTACAATAAGGGTATTGCAGAGTTCTTCAAGAAGACCTTCGAGGAAAAGGGAGGCCAGGTGACGGCCTTCGAGACCTATACAACCAACGACAAGGACTTTTCCGCCCAGCTCACGAAAATAAAGAGCACCGGGCCCGATATCATCTTTCTCCCCAATTACTACAACGAGGTGCCCCTCCAGGTGCAGCAGGCCCACAGGCTTGGGATCAAGAGTATCTTTATTGGCAGCGATTCCTGGGGCAGCCAGGACTTGACGAAGCTTTGCGGCAAAGATTGCGACGGGTACTATTTCAGCACCCATTATTCGGCTGAGTCCGCGTCGCCCGCAGCGAAAAAATTTATTCAGGCCTATACGTCCGGATACGGCAATACGCCGGATGACGTGGCAGCCCTCACGTACGATTCCTTCGGGCTCTTCCGGCAGGCCCTTTCAGGATTGGCCAAACCCGATCGACAGTCACTCCGTGACGGTTTGACAAAGATCGCCGAATATAAAGGTGTCACGGGTGACATGCGCTTCCAGCCCGGTTCCGGAGACCCAGTCAAAGGGGCGGTGATCATGCAGATCAAGGATGGAAAATTTGCCTGGTTTACCGATGCCAAGCCATGATGGTGGGCGTGGGGGAGCATGAGACTACCCGGTTGCTCCGTGCCCCATCCCGGCTGATATGACCTACCTGCTCCAGCAGACCCTGAACGCCCTGCAGCTCGGCAGCATCTATGCCCTTATCGCCCTGGGCTACACCATGGTCTACGGTATACTGACCATGATCAACTTTGCCCACGGTGATTTCTTCATGGTGGGCGCTTTTGTCTGTTTTGTGGTGGTCACCTTTCTCGACCTGCCCTTTCTCCCGGCGCTGCTGCTCTCCATGGCTGGCGTCACGGTCCTGGGGGTTATGGTGGAGCGCGTGGCCTACAAGCCTCTGCGCCAGGCGCCAAGGGTCTCCGCCATTATCACCGCCCTCGGGGTAGGCATCTTCCTCGAGAATTTCACACTCGCCCTCAATCCCTATCCGAAGCATATCCCCCCGCTCATCGCCAATACGAGCTGGACCTTCGGAGGCATCACCATCTCGTCGCTCCAGTGCACCATCATCATCCTCTCCATCGTCCTCATGGTGCTTCTCGATTTCCTCGTACAGCGCACCAAGGTGGGCATGGCCATGCGCGCCATCTCGTGGGACAAGGCCGTGGTGCCCCTTATGGGGGTGCCGGTAAATTTCGTAATCTCCATTACCTTTGCCGTGGGCAGCGGGCTCGGAGGGGCAGCGGGCATGATGTACGGCATGGCCTATCCGGTGATCGACCCTTACATGGGCATCATGGTGGGATGGAAGGCCTTCATCTCGGCCGTGGTGGGTGGGATCGGCAATGTTCGGGGCGCCATGATAGGCGGCTATATCCTCGGCGTCCTCGAGATCATGGTGGCCGCTTTTCTTCCCTCCACCTACCGGGATTTTGTCGCTTTTTCCCTGCTCATAGTGCTGCTCATATTCAGGCCCTACGGGATTTTCGGGAAACCCCGGCCCCAGAAGGTATAGGGTCATGACTTTTCGCGGTTCAGGAGGTATATCCGGCATAATCCCGGCATGGGCGAGGACACACGCCCATTTGCCCCTTATTCTCCTGGCAGCAGGCTTCTGCCTCTCCTTTGCCATACCTCATTTCAATATTCTCGATCCCTATGTGCAGCTCATCCTCATGTATATGGGTGTCAATATTATCCTTACCCTGAGCCTCAATCTCGTGAACGGGTATATGGGTGAATTTTCCGTGGGACACGCGGGTTTTATGTGCACGGGGGCCTATATCTCCTCCATCCTCACGGTCAGGGTCTTCTCCGCGGGAAGCGGGCCGTGGACCTTTCCGGCGGCGATCATCGCGGGAGGGGCCGCTGCCGCCGTTCTGGGACTCATAGTCGCCATCCCTTCCTTCAGGACCAGGGGCGATTATCTTGCCATCGTCACCCTTGCCTTCAATATGATCGTGAAGTCGGCGCTGGAGAATATCAATGCCGTGGGAGGGGCCCGCGGATTTCTCGGGATGGAGAAGCTTACCGTGCTTCCCTGGGTCTTCTGCTGGACCGTTCTCAGCGTCTGGGTGATGCGGAATTTCATCTATTCAAACTTCGGAAGAGGGGTTCTCTCCATACGGGAAGACGAGGTGGCGAGCGAACTGATGAGCGTAAATACGCGGCAGGTGAAGCTCCTTGCCTTTGTAGTCTCTTCCTTCTTTGCGGGCATAGGGGGAGGTCTCTTCGCCCATCTCCTTCAGTTCATCAATCCCCGTATGTTCGATATTATCAAGTCGACCGAGATGCTGATCATGGTCTATCTGGGCGGCATCGGGTCAATTGCAGGCTCGATCCTCGGCGCGGTTGTCTATACCTTTCTCATTGAAGCGCTACGGCCCCTGGGCATCTGGCGCATGGTGATAATGCCGCTCCTCCTCGTCCTCCTCATGCTCTTCAGGCCGAGGGGCATCATGGGATTGAAGGAATTTTCGTGGTTCGTCCCGAAGGCAGACCGTATGATCGCGAAATCGAAGATCCCGGAAGGGAGGAAGTCCGGGAAATGACCATCCTCAAGGCAAGCCACCTCACCCATTATTTCGGGGGCCTCTGCGCGGTATCCGATTTCAACCTCGACCTCGAGCCCCATGAGCTGCTTGGAATTATAGGCCCCAACGGGGCGGGCAAAACGACCCTCTTCAATATTATCACCGGTGTCTACAGGCCCTCTCAGGGCAGTATGCTTTTTGGGGGAGAGGAGATCGCGGGCTTGGCCCCCCATCGCATTACCGCCATGGGCATCGCCCGGACCTTTCAGAATATCCGTCTCTTCAACGATCTTTCGGTACTCGAAAACATCACCATTGCCCAATACGGAACAACCCTCTACAACCCCTTTGAAGCCCTCTTTCACATGGGCAGATACCGGAAAGAAGAGGCGCGGATTCGCGGCCGTGCCCACGAACTACTCACCCTCTTCAAGCTCGACGGTCTTTCGGAGGAGCGGGCGAGAAATCTGCCCTATGGACTCCAGCGGCGCCTCGAGATCGTACGGGCCCTTGCCGCGGGACCGAAACTCCTTCTCCTCGATGAACCGGCGGCAGGCATGAACCCAAATGAAGTAGACGCACTTCTGGAGTTTATCCAGTGGATACGCAAGGAATTCTCCCTGACGATCATTCTCATCGAGCATCAGATGCGGTTGGTCATGTCCGTCTGCGAAAGGCTCAAAGTACTCGATTTCGGCACGACCATCGCCGAGGGGCTGCCGGCGGAGATCCAGGACAACCCGAGGGTCCTCACCGCTTACCTCGGTGAAAAGGTGCCGGTATGACCCAAAAGGTCCTCGAAGTGGTCAATCTCACCGTAGCTTACGATTCCATCAATGCAGTGAACGGCATCTCCTTCGAAGTGAACCAGGGCGAGATCGTCACCCTCATCGGGGCGAACGGGGCGGGAAAGACATCGACCCTCAAGGCCCTCTCCGGTCTCCTTCCGTGTGGCGGCGACATCCGGTACAACGGCCATAGTCTGAGGAAAGTGCCGCCCCACAAGATTGTGGAAATGGGTATTGCCCACGTGCCGGAGGGAAGGGGTATATTCGGAAATCTTACTGTGGTGGAGAACCTGAAACTCGCCACCTGGCAACGGAAGGACAAAGAGGAGGTAAAAAAGGATTTCAATCACGTCCTCGAGCTTTTCCCGATCCTGGGTAAGAGGAAAAACCAGCCCGGAGGAACTCTTTCCGGAGGTGAGCAACAGATGCTGGCCCTCGGCCGCGCCCTTATGAGCAGGGGCAGTCTTATGCTCCTGGACGAGCCGTCCATGGGCCTTGCCCCGGTCCTCGTGTTGGAGGTTTTCCGCATGCTCTCCCACATCAACAAAGAGGGCACTACCCTTCTTCTCGTGGAGCAAAACGCGAACATGGCCCTCCAGCTCGCCTCCCGGGCATATGTGCTGGAGACAGGCCGCATCACTCTGAGCGGAACGGGACGGGAGCTGATTGAAAATCCCCGGGTGAAAGAGGCTTATCTCGGGGCATAGAGGAGAGTGCGGCGGACCATCACCTGAAGTAGTGATAGATCAGGTCCAGACGGCCGCGCTTAATGAGGGCGAGTCCCGAATACTTCATGATCTCCCTGATTTTCTGCCTGTAATCGTCCCGGTAGCACTGGGTTTCACATTTCTTGCACATCGGCTTCGGGTCATGAGGGCATCTGAGCCTCATGGCAAGTCCGTATCTCATAAGCGTATTGCACTCGGGACAGAGAAGCACCGGTCTTTTGCCGGGCCTTTCCGTCATGATCCCTTTAAAAACGAAAGGAAATTTATCGGCATCGTGATGGGCGCGGCAGTAGAGGGCGACAAATTTCAGGAGTACTGCTATGTCGGCTTCTTCTCTGTCAGATATCTTCTTCATCCCTTTTCTCTCTACGATTATATCACAGGAGACGGGTAAAATCCTTGACATGAATCAAATCGTTGCCTTGCCTACCATTCTTCCCCTGCAGGATGTATAATATACGGGCATCCCGGAAAGGGACGAAGACGCCGCGATAAAGGTGAACTCTGCCATTCATGAAGATTATTGTGGATATAGATAATACACTCTGGGACTTTGCCCCGGTCCTCTATGACTACCTCAAAGAGACGGGTCCCGGGATCCCGCCCATCGAGAAGTGGGGCGCATGGAAATTCTGGGAAGGGGAGATGAGCTCGAGGACTTTCTATACAATTTTGAGAAGGTTGCATATGGACCAGGAAAAATTCGAGCCTTACGCGGACGCCTCCTGGTTTCTCAATTCCCTGAGGGAGAGGGGGTTCCATATTCTTATTGCCAGCCACAGGGAGAAGGATACCTATGAGCCCACCGCGCGCTGGCTCAGAAAATTTAATCTCTATTTCGACGAGCTCCATGTGCTGAGCGATAAGGCGAAACTCTTCGAGGGCGTTTTCGGAATCGTCGACGACAGTCCGATTACCCTTGCGAAAGCGGCCCGGGCAGGGATCGTCGCCACGGGTCTTCTTTTTCCATGGAACGAGGGCCTGGGATACGACCTCTTCCGAAGCCTCAGGGAAATACTTGAGTACATAGATTTAATGAGCAGCCGGAATTATAGGGAGCCATCCCGGGGTTCCGTTGACGTACAGGCGCCTTCGCGGTTCATTAATACGGTAGATCATAAAGAGGTTTCATCAAAGGATGGTGAGTAATGGTTGATTTGAAGAGCACGTTAAACAGTCCCATTGACGAAAGCCCCCGCCCCTTATACACGCGGAAGCAGATCGGCCACGGGATGACTCTTATCGTGGCTGCGGGACTGGCCTGCATAATTTACCTCATGAGCCAGAGAGGGGTTAAGAGTATATTCGTCTTCTATACGGTGGTGCTCGCCTGTCTCGCCCTCCTGTTTTCGAGCATGACCGTCACCGTGGCAGGGGGCGTATTGACCGTCAAGTTCGGGATGGGCCTGATCCGGAAGAGATTTATCCTCTCCGACATCGCATCGTGCAGGGTAGTGACAAACCCCTGGTACTATGGCTGGGGCATCCGCCGCATTCCGGGGGGCTGGTTTTTCGGCGTGGCAGGCAAATCTGCCCTGGAGCTGACCATGAGATCGGGAAAGCGGTTCAGGATCGGTAGCCCCGATCCTGAAGAATTGAAGAATGCCATCGAAGACGCAGATAAGGGATAAGAAGTCGGGCCTGCCGCACCTTTTCGATCTCACCATGGGGGGTCGGTGATGGTGGAAGGGTTTTGGCAATAGGAGGCGGCGCGACAGGCCCGGGTTAGGCATGATTACGGGTAATCGAATCCATCGCCTTTCCCTGGAGGTCACCTTATTGATTCGTGCTGATCCTCCACATTCTTCGCTATGACAAGGAGCGTAATGCCCCTTGTCATAGCGAAACGGCTTAGGGATGGGTCTTGATATAATCGAGACAGAATTTCATGGTCTCGTCGCCGGGAAGACCTTTCGCCTTCATGGCCTTTACATACTTCTCCTGAATGGGTTTCATCTTGGCGGCAGTTTTTGCCTCTTCTTCCTTCGAAGCCTTGATGAATTTCACGCCCTTCTGGATGGCGTATTCCTTTGCTTCTTTATCGAGCTGGTTCCAGAGCTTGCCCTGTTTCTCGATCCACTCTTCGTTAACTTTCTCGATGGTCGCCTGGTCTTCCCTGGACAGGGAGTTCCACTTGTTCTTGTTCATGACGACGTACATGGAGGTCATATAGGAGACGGCATAGTTCTCGAGGCTTGTCTTTACCACCTCTCCGAATCTCCACCCTTTAAGTGCCTCGATGGGCAGCAGGATGCCTTCGCAGAGGCCCTTCTGTAAGGCGTCATAGGTCTCCGTGATAGGCATCGTCACCGGGGCGCCTCCTACGGCGCTCACGATGTCGGCGTTCTCCGCATTTGCCTTGATTCTCAATCCCTTGATATCGTCAATCGAGTTGATGACTTTCTTGGTATGGAAGATGCCGGGGGCTGCGCCATGAAGGTACATGACCTTCACGTCGTCGAATTCCTTTGGTTTGAACTTCTGGTAGTACGCGTTTGCAAGCTTGGTCGCCTGGTAGCCGCTCGTATAGCCCAGGGGCTGCTGGAGCACTTCACTTAAGGGGAGCCTGCCCGGGGCATAAGCGAGAAGGGCCTGGCCCACATCGGCAATCCCTTTTACCGTGCTGTCGTAGGTTTGCATGGGGGGCGTAAGGGTGCCTCCTGCGAAATAGGTGAATTTAACCCTTCCGTTGGTCCTCTTCTCTATTTCCTTGCACCACTCGTCCGAAAGTTTGCTGATGGGATGGACAGGGGGAAAGAAGTTCGAGTACCGGAGTTTGACGACCTTTTCCTGTGCGTGAGCAGGGTATGAACCGAAGAGAAGCACTGCCATAATCATGCCTGAACAGAGCCACATGGTGCCAAAACGCTTCTTCATGGTGACCTCCATAATATAGTGTAGTGTCCTTATGCGGCCTTAAGGCCGCGGATGCGCGCAGTGCAATGGCGAGCCCCTCTTGCGGTATTTATGTCGCCCTTATACCTGCAATATACTCCTTCTTCAATTCCCTTTTCAAGATTTTGCCTGCGGGACTCTTAGGGAAATCCCTGCGAAACAGGTACTCCTTGGGCACCTTGAAAGGGGCCAGCCGTGTCTTTAGAAAGGACTTGATGTCGTCCGGGGCGGTCTCGTTTCCCGGTCGGGGTATGATGAAGGCAATAACCCGTTCTCCCCACTCTTTATCGGGAACTCCTATGACCGCACATTCCTGAACTTCGGGTCTCGCATAAAGGACCTCTTCCACTTCCCGGGGATAGACGTTCTCACCTCCGGTAATAATCAACTCCTTGAGGCGGTCCACGATATAGAGATAGCCCCCGTCATCGAAGCGGCCTATATCGCCGGTACGCAGCCATCCTCCTTCATGGAACGCGGCGGCGGTTCCTTCCGGATTATCGAGGTACCCCTTCATCACTACGGGTCCGCGGACGCAGATCTCGCCGTCTTCTCCGGCAGAAAGTTGGACGCCCGAAATATCCCTGACCGTGATCTCCACTCCGTGGACCGGATGCCCCACCGAGCCGACTACGTGCCTTTCGGGATAATAGTGATTGTAGGTGATGGGCATGGCCTCCGTCTGACCGTACGCCTCCGATATGGTAATCCCCGTCATCTCCTTCCAGCGTTTCACGATCTCCATCGCAATGGACGCGCCCGCCGAAAAACAATAACGCACTTTACCGAGCCTGGAAATTAGATTATCGATGGTCAGAAGCCTGGCGTAGACGGTGGGTACGGAATAGAACTTGGTCACCCTCCCCCTCTCCGTCAATTCAAGAATGCGGTCGAGGTCGAAAGAGGGCAACATTTCAAGACAACCGGCACTATATATGGTCGAATTCATCACGTGGATCTGTCCGAAGACATGATTAAAAGGCATGAAACAGAGTGCTTCGTCCTTTTCAGTGGAGCGCTCGAAAGATGCAATCGCCATGCTCGAATAGTCGATGCCCTCGTGGGTAAGCATGACGCCTTTAGGGGTACCCGTGGTGCCCCCCGTATAGAGAATGGCCGCGACCTCCTGCCTGTCCCGGTCAAGGGCCGTGAAATCTCCCCTGCCCATTTCACAAAGAGCGTGAAAATCGATATCTCCCCCGGGGCACACTATCCCTCCGATCGCGCCCGAATCCTTGAGAGGAGCCAGAACGGGGAGTCTCGCTCCCGTGGCGAGAACATAGCGCGGCTTCGCGTGGCTGACGAGGAGTCTCATTTCGTCATCACTCAGGAGCGCTGAAAGGGTGACGGCCACCGCACCGACCTTAAGGACGCCGAAATAGAAGGCGATCCACTCGGCGGAGTTGGGGGCACACAACCCCACATGATCTCCAGGTTTAACCCCGAGATTGATCAATCCCGTGGCGACCCGGTTAGCCATCCCGTTCAATTGTGTGTACTCGAGGGTGAGATCTGCCTCGCGGACGGCGGGTCTATGAGGAAAAAAATAGGCTGATGCTTCAAGGTTACGGGCAAGATTCATGGGTAGCCTCCCGAAAAGTTATGAACAGGACCGGAATCGAAAGATCCTATCGTCCACATTGGTCTAATATTAGACAGGCTAGATATTAGATGTCAAGGACTTTTTGGGTTGGCAAAGTATTGCAAAAAAGTCTCATATATACTAATTTAAAGAAAAAAGGGTAAACGACGATGCCTACGTTCAAGCCGATCAGACAACATCGAGTGTCCGCACGGGTAGCCGAGCAACTGAAAAAATCGATCATCGTGGCGGAACTAAAACCGGGAGACAAACTGCCTTCCGAGCGGGAGCTTGCGGAAGAGTTTCAGGTGAGCCGTGTGGCGATCCATGAGGCCTTGCGATCTCTCGAAGGATCGGGCTTTATCGTTACCCGACAGGGACCTGCAGGCGGCTCTTTTGTTACCGATCTTTCTTTCGAGCGGTCGGTGAATGCATTTCAGGACCTGTTCGTAGCGGAAAAAATATCGATAGAAGAAGTCCACCACGTGCGAAGTGTGGTCGAGGCGGAAATTGCCCGCCTTGCCGCCTCGCGGGTCACAGATGAGTACGCGAGGAGACTGAGGGACTCCCTGTCCGGGGAGGAGCTTACCGTAGAAAGCCTTGCAACCGATATAACCAGGAAAATGGCAGTCCATTTCATACTTGCCGAGATGTGCGGGAACCGCTTTCTCGAGGCCCTGGAAAGGACATTGATGGGTCTCATACGCATCGCGGTGGAGACGATGGACAGAGAGACGGGAGGGGATTTCGATCTTCTCAAGCTCCATCCGGAAGCGATGCACCGTCCGATTATAGATGCCGTGATTGCGGGAGACGGTGAGGCTGCGGCCGTCGCGGCAAAAGAGCATGCCTTCAAATATGGCGAGAACCTGAGGCAGGCGGAGAAGGCATTCAGGGAACGGCGTACGGGACAGGCTGAGCGCACGACCGCTACCGGGAAGCATTAGCCCGCGCCTTATCATTAGGGGTATGTGAGGCTCACGTCCACGGGGACATAAGAGACCCGTGCCGGTAATTTCCGATTGCCCCTTCCAAGCCGGTCATTGCGGCGCTTATCGTAAACTATTATTATAATAAATTCATTAGCAGGAGCGGCGGTTCCAATTTGGTGGACGGGACGGAATTGGGATATACTAAGGGTGCGTGACGCACACTAGCCGTTTGAGGAGAAAATGAATCATAATAAAGATTATTACGAAATCTTGGACATTGAAGAAAAGGCATCTGCCGAAAAAATTAAAGAAGCGTACAGAAAACTCGCCTTTCAATACCATCCCGATAAAAACCCCGATGATATCGGGTCAGTGGAGAGGATGAAGGAGATAAATGAAGCGTACGCGGTCCTCTCCGAACCGGAGAAGAGACAGGTCTACGACCGGGTGAGGAACGAGTACGGCTCCTCGTCCGCCCATGATCATTTCAGGCAATCTTATTCGGAGCAGGATATTTTCAGAGGCTCCGATATCGATCAGATTTTTGAAGAGATGGCAAAATCCTTTGGGTTCAGAGGCTTCGATGAAATATTTCGAAGCACCTATGGCCAGGGCTACAGGACCTTTGAATTCTGCAGACCCGGTATGTTTGGAAAATTTATAATCTTCGGTCCCGGCGGGAGCAGGGATGATGGGGCGTCCATCGGGCGCGGTGACCGGGGCGGAGGCGTTATCGGAAAAACAGCCGCCTATCTTCTCGGACGAGTGTTCGGCTCAGGTACGGAGACGGGAAAGGATGTCCATGATACCATTGCCCTCGGCGCTCTGGAGGCCCTTCACGGGGGAAAATTCAAGTATTCCGGCTCCCGACGGGGAAGGGAAGTCATCATTACGGTCCCTCCCGGGATAAGGGAAGGGCAGAGCATCCGGCTCCGGGGCCTCGGAGACCCGGGGAAACATGGAGGCCCTTCAGGAGACCTCTATCTGAAGGTGGAGATTAAAAAGCCTCTTCTCCAAAGGGTCAGGGAGTTTTTGAAAGTCTGATCACCAGCCGACCTTCCATATCCGAATAGGATAAAACGGAGATGGTCCGGAAATCGGTCGTTTTCTTCTTGACGCAGTGCAGTGGCCCATAAGGGAATCGCTGCCGGTTTCATAGGGTCTGAGAGAAAAGTCTTGACATCCCCCGAGCCTGTTGTCTAATATTAGGCCATATTAATTGTGTACGCGCAGCAATGAACGCGCAAATTCTTTATCGGGAGAATGCCACGATGAATCTTGCAACCAATCTGGAAAGATCGGCCTATTTTTTTCCTCGCCGGTCGGCAATACGCGAGGGCGGGCTGAATATGACCTATGCCCAACTGAACGAACGAGCGAGCAGGATCGGCAGTGCCCTTGTCGCGCTGGGTGTCAGAAAAGGAGAGCACGTGGGGATGTGCGCTCCTAACTCCGCCGATTGGATCGCCTTCTACTTCGGCGTGCTCAAAGCGGGGGCCGTGGCCGTGACCCTCGCACCTCTTTTGACCAGAGACGAGCTGGTCCTTCTCGCGGGACATGCGAAGCCGCGATTCTTCTTTACTACGGAAAACAGGCTCCAGGACCTGAAGCCGCTCATCGCTTCGGGCGTGGTGAAGACCACGATCTATCCGGGCGGTGAAATCGACATGGACCGGCTCCTCGCGATGGGTTCGGCAACATTCAAACCGGTCGACAGGGGCCGCAAAGATGTGGCGGCCATCCTTTACACGGGCGGCACCACGGGCAGCCCGAAAGGGGTAATGAGGTCCCACGAGAATATAGGGTTCTCTGCCCACAGCATCGCCTATCTCGAACGGTCCATTCAGACGGACCTGTCCATCTGTTTTATGCCTTTTAACCATGTATTCGGTCAGATGCATATCATGAATTCGACCATCTATAGCGCGGGGTGCCTCGAGATGCTCCCCTCCTTCGACCTCGACAGGATCCTGGAGTTGACCGAAAGTGGTGTGGTCACGAAATTTCTTTCCGTGCCCACGGTTTTCATTCGCCTTTTGAGTGTCCCGGACCTGAAGAAGAAGCTGGGAAAAGTGCGCTATTGCTTTTCCGGCGGCGCGTCTTTATCGCTCGAGACGGTGAAGCAGTGGAAGGAAAAAACGGGGATGACCATTCAGGAATCTTATGGACAGACTGAATGTATGCCCATCACCTTTAATCATTTCTATCCCGAGAAGCATGTGGTGGGCTCCGTGGGCGAGCCGGTCTTCGGTATGGAAGTGCAGATCAGGGACATCTCTACCGGAAAAGAGCTGCCTCAGGGCCGGGACGGCGAGATTTGCGTGAGGGGGCCCGCGGTGATGAGGGGATACCTCAACAATCCCGAGGGCACGAAGGCTGCGTTTTGGGGCCGCGATTGGCTCCGCACCGGGGATATCGGACATTTCGACGAGGCAGGCTTCGTCTATTTAGTGGACCGCCTGAAAGATATGATCATCACGGGCGGTGAGAACGTCTACTCCCGCGAAGTGGAGGATGCCCTTTACGCCATTCCCGAGATCCAGGAATGCGGGGTCATAGGCGTTCCCGATAAGGAGTGGGGAGAGCGCGTGGTGGCGTACATCACCCTTCGGCCGGGCAAAGAGATCAGCGCCGATGCATTGCGCGCCTCTCTCAAGGCGCGCCTCACCTCATTCAAGGTGCCGAAAGAATATATCGTGATCGACGATTTCCCGAAGCTCGGCGTGGGTAAAGTGCTGAAACGGGAGCTAAGGAGAATGTACACGGAAGGGGAGACAAAGGTAAGCTCGAAAATTCCTTGAAAATATCCTTTATTTGATTGAAAATTCCCCGTGGCCTGTGGATAATTAGGTGACGGGGAATTTTTTTGCGTCCATGGGAGGAGGATTATGAGACCCAGTGTGTATATGTCGAGCATAGTTCCGGCTGCGGCAAGGGAGATCCTGGAAGAGTCCTGCGACCTCGAATTCTATAAAGGAGACGGTCCTTCCACGGCGGATGAGATTCTCTCCCGCATCAACGATAAGGATGGCCTCCTCTGTCTCGTTTCGGACAGGGTCGGCAGGGAGATTATGGACGCGGGAAAGAGGCTTAAGGTGATCAGCACCGCGAGCGTGGGTTTCGAGCATATCGACGTGGCGGAGGCAACGAAAAGGGGCATTTATGTGGGGTACGCACCGGGCGTACTCACGGATGCTACTGCCGATCTCGCCTTTGCCCTGCTGCTCGCGTCGGCGCGGAGGATAGCGGAGGCGGACAGGTACGTGCGGGCCGGGGAGTGGAAGATTGCCTGGTCTCCTACTGCGTTCCTCGGTGCTTCGGTATGGGGCGTGACATTGGGACTCATAGGGTTCGGCAGGATTGGACAGGCGGTCGCCCGAAGGGCCCGCGGATTTGATATGAAGGTCCTCTATAATGATGAAGCCAGATTGCCGCCGGAGGAGGAAAGGGAGAGGGGCGTCGAATTCAGGCCCCTGGAAGAGCTTCTCGGCGAGTCCGATATTGTCTCCCTTCATGTGCCTTCGACGAGGGAGACCTTTCATCTCATGGATGAAACCCGGCTGAGCCTGATGAAAAAGGGCGCGATACTCATAAACACGGCGAGGGGACCCGTGGTCGATGAGGCGGCCCTCTTTTCTGCACTCAAGGCGGGGATTATCGGCGCCGCCGGCCTCGACGTATTCGAGAAAGAACCTATCGCCATGGATAACCCCCTTCTCGCGCTTGACAATGTAACCGTCGTACCCCACATCGGGAGCGCCACATCCGAGAGCCGGCGGCGAATGGCGGAGCTGGGGGCATTGAATATCCTTCAGGTGCTCAAGGGGGAGACTCCGGAGGCCTGGCTCAATCCGGAGGTGGTAAAGGTCAGGCCCCTTAATGAAGTGAAAATGATTTGATAGATTTATAGGTAGAGGTCTCGCTCCCCCTTTTCCAGCCGCCTGAGCCTCTCTTCGGTTTCTCTCTTGACCGCCGGATCGGGTATTGCGCTAAGCTGTTCCTCTATGGTCTTCTCTCCGATCCTTCTCAGCTCTTCCGTTCCGTAATCGATAAGGTATTCCTTAAAGGTCAGGATGGCGTTGGGTTGACACACATTCTGAATTTCGCCGCTCTTTGCGAGAGGCATAAACCGGTCCCCCGTGCGTCCCTTGCGGTAGCAGGCAGTACAAAAGCTCGGGATATACCCTGAGTTGCATATGCTTGCGAGCACCTGCTCCGGGGTCCGATGGTCTTCGACCTCGAATTGGCCGGGCGCCTTCTTTTCTATATCTTCGTGATAACCCCCCACGCCTGTGCACGAGCCCGCACTGATCTGTGAGATGCCGAGAGAAATCGCCTCGTCGCGCAAGGCAGGCCCTTCCCTGGTGGAAAGAAGCATTCCTGTGTAGGGGACCGCAAGCCGTATGACGGCGATAAGCCTCCTGAAATCATCATCCTTTACGAGATAAGGAAAGCTCCTGATATCGATGCCCGTAGCCGGGCGCAGGCGCGGCACCGAAATCGTGTGACATCCGACGCCGAAGCGCTCTTCCAGGTGGAGGGAGTGCAGAAGGAGGCCCAGGACCTCGAATTTGAAATCGTAGAGCCCGAAGAGGGCGCCCAGGCCCACGTCGTCTATGCCTGCTTCCATGGCACGGTCCATGGCGGTGGTATGCCAGTCATAATCTCGCTTGGGACCGGACGGATGCATCTCCTTATATGTCCCCCTGTGGTAGGTTTCCTGGAAGAGCACATAAGTGCCTATGCCCACCTCTTTGAGCTTACGGTATTCCTCTACCGTCGTGGCCGCGACGTTCACGTTTACGCGGCGGATGCTTCCCATTCTCTCTTTCACTTTATAGATCGTGCGGATTGCCTCCACCACGTACTCAATCGGACAATGCATCGGGTCCTCTCCCACCTCCAGGGCGAGCCGTTTATGGCCCATGGCTTCGAGAACCACGACCTCCTGCTCGATCTCCTCCATGGTGAGCTTGCGGTGCTCTATCTTGTTGTCCCTGCGATAGCCGCAGTAAAGGCAGTTATTGACGCAATAGCTGCTTATGTAGAGGGGCGCGAAAAGGACGACGCGCTTTCCGTAAATTCTCTCTTTCACTGCTTTTGCCGTACTGAAAAGGAGATGGACAAGCTCCGGCTCCGTGACCTGGAGGAGGATTGCCGTTTCATAGGGGGTAAGGCCCTTCGATTCCCCGGCTTTGGCGATGATCTCCCGGACTTTCCCCGGATCCGCACCCTGCGCCTCTTTCAGGAGACGCCGGATCTCCTCTTCCTGTATGAAATCGGCGGTCGACACTCCGGAAGCTTTCATGATATCCTCCTTTTTACTCACCGAATACTTCGCGGGCTTCCGGAAAGGGCATGAGTGCCCGCTTGAGTATTCCATGGACGTAGGCTATGAGCACACCGTAATTTACCACGGGAACACCGGATTCTTCACTTACCATGAGACGGTGGAGCATCTCTTTCCTGTTGATCATGCAGGCGCCGCAGTGGACGATCAGTTTATACTCCCCGATGTTTTCCGGAAGCTCGAGGCCGTTGACCCAATGGAATTCCAGGGCCCCGCCCACAATTTGCCTGAGCCACCGCGGTATCTTCACCGTCCCGATATCATCCTCCATGCGATGGTGGGTACACGCCTCCGCAATAAGCACTTTGTCTCCCGGGATGAGGTCTTCAATCGCCTTCGCCCCCTCGGCAAGTGCTTTCAGATCGCCCTTATACCGGGCAAAGAGGATGGAAAAAGAGGTCATCATCACGTCTTTCGGAGTATCTGCCGCCACCTTCAGAAAGGCCTGGGAGTCAGTGATCACGAGACGGGGTTTCTCTTTCAGGTTACCGAGGGCCGACTTCAGCTCCCGTTCCTTCACTACCACCGTGATTGCATCATTATCGAGAATATCCCGAATCGTCTGGACCTGGGGCAGGATAAGCCGGCCCTTGGGCGCTGCGAGATCGATGGGCACCACGAGGACTACCGTGTCGCCCGGAGCGATCAGATCTCCCAGAATTGTGGGTGAGACCCAATCCTTGGGAGCGGAGCGTATCATGGTCATCTTCAGCTCGTGAATCCCCTCTTTGGTGGCGGCGCTCACCGGCACCATGGGAAGATTGAAACGTTCCCTGAGTTCCTTCAGCGGGAGGTCCGGGTAGAGATCTTTCTTATTTACGGCAACGATTACCGGGACATGGCTCTCATGTGCCTTGGCGATAACCTCCTCTTCGAAGGCGCCTGCACCGTTGCCGGGATCGACGACGAGGATGAGCAGGTCCGTCTTGGCCAGCACGGAAAGGGCCTTCTGAATGCGTAAGGCCCCGAGGTCGCCCACGTCGTCTATGCCCGCCGTATCGATCAGGACTACGGGGCCGATAGGCAGGATCTCCATCGATTTATAGACGGGATCGGTGGTAGTCCCCGGTACATCGGAGACAATCGCGATGTTCTGGTTTGTGAGCGCGTTGATAAGGCTCGACTTCCCCACATTCCGCCTGCCGAAGATGGCGATATGGAGCCTGCTCCCGCGGGGAGTCTCATTGAGGGTCGTATCGTTCATCTCCATCCTTTTGTCACGGGATTTTTCATTCAGTCTCTCTTTTTACTTCCGTCTTCTTTATTGCGCCCGAGCTTTCTCTCGCCCGCTATTCCGGGACGAGTGAGTTCAGGAGTCGAGAAGATGGCATCTATCTCCTCTTCCTTAAAGAGGCCGCGTTCGAGGGCGATCTCCTTTACCGTCTTTCTCTCGGCCACCGCCCTGCCTGCGATCCGGCCTGCTTCATCGTAACCGATATAGGGTACCAATGCCGTCGCCAGGCAGGCGCTCTCCTCGAGCCATCTCCGGCAGTTTTCTTCGTTCGCGGTGATGCCTTCAATGCAGCGGGTACGGAGGATCACCGCACTGTTGATAAGGAGCCTGAGGGAAGAAAGGAGGTTGTAAGTGATAAGAGGCAGACAAGCGTTTAACTCAAGTTGTCCTGATGCCGCTGCCATGGTAATGCCCTGGTCGAAGCAGATAACCTGATAGGCCGCCTGGATCACCATTTCCGGAATCACGGGGTTGATCTTACCGGGCATAATCGAAGAGCCCGCCTGGAGACGAGGTAGACGGATCTCGGCGATACCGCCGAAAGGGCCGGAGGAGAGGAGCTTCAGGTCTCCCGCCACCTTTGCGAAATTGGCGGCCGCGGCCTTGAGAAGTCCCGAGACTTCGACAAAGACATCCGCATTCTGGGTGACGTCCACCATATTCTCCGCCCTGGCGATCCCAAGGCCCGTGATCTCCTGCAATTCTTCCGTGGCCGCATAGATAAAGTCCCGACGGGCATTAAGCCCGGTTCCGATCGCGGTCCCGCCCAGGTTTACCTGCCGGAGCCGCTCCTCCACCTTGAATAACCTCCACCGGTCCCGGGCAAAGGCCTCGGCAAAGGCCCCGAACTCCTGCCCCAGGGTGATGGGAACCGCATCCTGCATCTCCGTCCTGCCGAGCTTGAGGATATGGGCGAAGGCCGCCTCCTTCTCCTGAAGCGCGCCCTGGAGACGGGCGATCGCTTGGGCTAAGTCGAGCACCATGCCTATTGCCGCCACTTTGAGGGCCGTGGGATAGACGTCGTTGGTAGACTGGGAGAGATTTACGTGATTGAAGGGGTCGACGAGGCCGTAGTCGCCTTTTTTGCCGCCGAGAATCTCAATCGCACGATTTGCGAGCACTTCATTCATATTCATGTTGGTGGAAGTACCCGCGCCCCCTTGGAGCGCATCGGTGATGAACTGGTTGGATAACGACCCTTCGAGTATCTCCCGGCCCGCGCCCTCGATCGCATTCCCGATTTCCGGCGAAAAAAGACCGACCCGAACGTTCGCCCGGGCGCACGCCATTTTCACCTGCGCCATGGCACGTACCATCTCCGGCGGTACCCTGAGCCCGGAGATGGTGAAATTGGATGACGCACGAAGGGTATGAATCCCGTAATAGGCATCCGCCGGGACTTCCAAAGATCCCAAAAAATCATTCTCGGTCCTTGATTCCATCATTAGAGTTTATACTCCTCATCCCGTATTTTCAAGGCAGAAGGCCGTGCCGGAGGGCCCGGGGAAAAAGCAGGCATAGAGGTTATGGATAACCTGCAATTCTGTAATTGGTTATCGCAGCAAAATTATAAAAGGGAATAATCTAATAAATTCCTGAATTTATTACTGCTGTATACGGTTCGTTAGCGTAAACATTATTAACACCTTTATAGATCATTGATTTTAAATGATCTACATAAAACATCGTATACTTCCTTATCAGTACGCAAATCGCATAAAAACAGAGATTAAGCCGTAACTTATCGAAATAACAGTGAGTTAAGCTATGGCACAATCATTGCTATAGTAATGGGCATGACAGAGAGATTGAAAGAATTAAAATAAATAAAAGAGAAGGAGAAAAAGCCATGGAAAAGAAGATATTAGTTATCGACGATGAAGCCTCTTTAAGGAGAAGCGTCAGCATGGGTCTCATGCAGAAAGGGTATGACACCGAACCCTGCGAAAACGGCATGAAGGCTCTCCAGACACTCGAGACCTTCAAGAAGAATCAGATCCCTTTTGAATGCGCCATCGTGGATGTAAGGCTTCCCGACATCGACGGGCTCAAACTCCTGAAGGTCATGAAATTTAATTACCCCGAACTCCCCGTCATCGTCATCACCGGTTACGGCAGTGAAGGGACCCGCGATGAGGTAAAATATCAGAAGGCAGACGGCTATCTGGAGAAACCTTTTGACGTGGAAGACCTCACCCGGCTTCTGGAGGAAATATCTCCCGCGCGCAAGAAAGCTGCGGCCCCGGAAGAGGCCGTCCAGAAAGAGACTGCGCCCGCCGAGTCTGTTACCGACTATGTGCTCGTAACGCTCGACGCCTCGGCGAACCTGATGGATGCTTACCGGAGCCTCTATTTCAAGGAAAACGTCCTCTATTGCGATGCCATAAGGGGAGACTACGACCTTATTCTCCTGCTCCAGGCTGAATCACATGAAAAAATAGGGGAGATCGTGGAGAAAGAGATCAAGAAGATTGCCGGTGTCTCCGACGCGAGCCTGCTCACCGTCAAGGTCCCCGTGTTCGGCGAGAACGTCGTCTCCATAATGGGTTCCGTGGATCGGGCCCTCGGGAAAGACAAGGAGGAGGGTGCGGTCTATGCGGACCAGACTGCCAGAGTGCGCGCCTCGTCCTACGTCCTTTTCGAGATAGAAAAAGAGAAGCTCGAGACTATCTATCCTGTGCTCCATTTCGACGACCAGGTGGTCTACTGCGATTATACGGAAGGGAAGTACGACATCGTGGCCTTGATGAAAGGCACCAGCTTTATAGAGATCGAGAACACCATCCGCACCAAGTTCAAACCCCTTGACGGCGTGCTCAGGATCAAGGAATGGCCTATCATCACGCTCTTTGAAGTATAAGGAAAAAGATCAGCCGCGCTGCACCGACCCCGGGCAGGAAGAAGCAAGCCGGCCCGGGGTCGGCTCCATAGATCCCGCTTTCGATTTACTCAGGCGATTCCCCTGCTGACCTATCCTCGGCGCGGGGATCGGCAGCTTCCCTTCCTATTTTGCGATTACCATTGTGGCAAGGCAATTCCTATAGAAAACAATAAATAATATTAAGAGGTAAAAGGCAACTATTATCGGGCTTAAGCCTCGCCTGCATTGAAGTCCCCTGTTTCCACTCCGGCTTACGCGACGTGGCAGAAAAAAACCGATAAATACTGCCTTCTCTTTCTCTGTTACGCTTCCGCAATTTTTTATTTTTCACCTTGACACGATAAAAAACTATCGATATACTTTTATCGATAAGAAGATATCAATAAATAAATATCCATAGATTCAGGAGGAGGCACCAATGGCGGATATAGAAGGAAAAGAGGGGGACGTGATAAAAGCGATACCTGAGCCGACCCTGCGCAGGCTCCCTATTTATTACCAATATCTCAAGAGGATGCACGACGAAAGAAGGGCCGATTATATCTCCTGTACCCAGATAGGGAACGACCTCAATATTCTGCCCATACAGGTGAGAAAAGACCTGCAGGTCGCTGATGCGGTGGGAAAGCCTAAGCTGGGATACAGTGTTACCGAATTGATCGGGACTATAGAAGATTTTTTGGGATGGAACAATACGACTGATGCGTACCTCGTGGGGGTGGGGAATCTCGGTTCCGCCCTTCTCGGCTATCCCGGTTTCAGGGACTATGGTCTCAATATCATTGCGGCCTTTGACACCGATCCCGCGAAGATAGGCTCCGAGATCGGGGGAAAGAAGGTATTCGACGTGGTGAAACTGCCTGGCATGATCAGGCGGATGAGCATAAAGATCGGCATTCTCACCGTACCGGCAGCTTTTGCCCAGGAGCAGGCCGATGTGATGGTGAAGGCAGGAATTCACGCAATCTGGAATTTTTCTCCCGTAAAAGTCAGCGTACCGCCGGATGTCATTGTCCAGCATGAGAACCTGGCGTCCTCACTGGGCGTGCTGTCGAAGAAACTGGCGCTCGCAATAAAAGAGAAAGTGTGAGGGGTTATTAATGGAGACACTTCGAAAATTTGAAAGAGTACTTGAAATCGTCGATCAGAACGGGAGGAGCTCCGCCCGTCTCATCCCCATACTGCAGGCCGTCCAGGCGGAATACCGTTATCTGCCCGAAGAGGTCCTCACTTTCGTGGCGACTTCTTTGGGGATCTCGCCCGCGAGAGTCTATGGGGTTGCCACATTCTATTCCCTGTTTACACTCAAACCTAAGGGAAAATATCTGATCAGGGTCTGTGACGGCACGGCGTGTCATGTGAAGAGGTCGATGGACCTCCATGATGCCCTAAGCAAGAAGCTCAGTCTTACGGAGGGCGAGGATACGACCCCGGATATGCTCTTTACCCTTGAGACCGTCAATTGTCTTGGCGCCTGCGGTCTTGCACCGGCAATGGTGGTCAATGAGGAAGTCTATGGCCAGCTTACCCCCGAGCGGGCAACGGAGATCGTAAGCGACATCATCCTGAAGGAGGCGCAGAGTGGATCTGACTACCATGGTGCTTAACAAGATAAAAACCGAGTATTGCTCCCGTGAGGCTGCCGTATCCCATAGAATAATAGTCTGCGCAGGTACGGGGTGTCTGGTAAACGGCTCCCTCAGGGTCTATGAGGAATTTGCGAACCGTATCGAGGCACAGGGTCTTCATGCGATAGTGGAGCTGAAGGCGGAAGAGGACGGGGTGTTCGTATCGAAGAGCGGATGCCAGGGGTTCTGTCAGATAGGGCCCCTTGTGACCATACTCCCGGAAGGCATCCTTTACAAGAAGGTCAAGCCGGGGGATGTGAAAGAGATTATAGAAGGGACGATCAAAAAGGGGCAGTTGGTCCACCGTCTGCTCTATATGGAGCCTGCCACCAAGAAAGTATGTGAAGGCATGGACGACATGGCCTTCTATAAACACCAGAAAAGGTTCGTCCTCAAGAACTGCGGCGTCATCGATCCGGAGGATATCAACGAATATATTGCCGCGGGAGGCTATTTTGCCGCCGCAAAAGCATGCGCGGATATGACCGCCGAAGAAATATGCGACATGATGGTCGATGCCGGACTCCGGGGAAGGGGAGGGGGCGGTTTTCCCACGGGAAGGAAATGGCACGCAGCCCGCGTTGAGAAAAGCGATAAGAAATATGTGATCTGTAATGGTGACGAGGGAGACCCCGGCGCCTTTATGGACATGGGCATTATGGAAGGCAATCCCCACAGTGTGATCGAAGGGATGATCATCGCATCCAGGGCAATCGAGGCCGATGAAGGATATGTGTACGTGCGCGCCGAATATCCCCTCGCAGTGAAAAGGGTGCGAAAAGCCATCGCCGATGCCTATAAGCTTGGCGCCTTGGGAAAACACGTGCTCGGCTCGGCACACACCTTCAATCTTCAGGTCATGGAAGGGGCGGGGGCATTCGTGTGCGGCGAGGAAACGGCATTGATCGCGTCTATCGAGGGGAAAAGGGGTATGCCCCTACCCAAGCCACCCTTCCCTTCTCAAAGCGGCCTCTGGAAGAAGCCCACCGTCATAAATAATGTGGAAACCTTGTCTACCGTACCCCTTGTAGTCTCGGAAGGGGTGGAGACCTTCAGGAATTTAGGGACCACCGATTCCCCCGGCACCAAGACCTTTGCCGTGACAGGTCATGTGGTCAATACCGGCCTTATCGAAATGCCCCTGGGTTCCACGCTTCGGCAGATCGTCTATAACGTAGCCGGAGGCATTACCACGGATGAAGGCCTTGCCGCGACCGACGGTTTCAAGGCGGTCCAGATAGGCGGACCTTCCGGAGGATGTCTTACCGAGGAGCACCTGGACCTGCCTATAGATTTCTATTCCGTAAGGAAAGTGGGAGCCATGGTGGGGTCCGGCGGTCTCGTGGTAATGAACAGGCACACCTGCATGGTGAGTGTAGCCCGGTTCTTTATGCAGTTCACCCAGAGTGAATCCTGCGGCAAGTGCGTGCTCTGCCGGGAAGGGACGAAACAGATGCTCGCCCTCCTCGATGAGATCATGGAGGGGAAAGCCACGGAGGAGACCCTCGTCATCCTTGAAGACCTTGCGCTGGCAGTGCAAAAAGGGTCCTTATGCGGCCTCGGAAAAACGGCGCCTAACCCGGTCCTCTCCACCCTGCGCCAGTTCCGTGGTGAATATCTCGCCCATGTAAAAGAGAGGCGCTGCCCCGCCGGGAAGTGCAAAAGCCTTGTGAGGCTCCAAATAAACCCCGAAATCTGTAACGGCTGCACCCTGTGTGCGAGGAAGTGCCCCGCCGGCGCCATATCGGGTGAGAAATGGAAACCCCACCGGATAGATCCCGCGACCTGCACCAAGTGCAGGCTCTGCCTGCAAAGCTGCAAGCATCACGCGATTATAGAGGAGATGCCATGAACGATAACTTCGTCACTATAGATAAAAAGGAAATACCCATCGGTGTCGAGCAGAACCTCCTTGAGCTGATACGAAAGGCAGGTATCGACCTCCCCACCTTCTGCTATCATTCCGAGTTAAGCGTATACGGCGCGTGCCGCCTCTGCATGGTCCATGTGGACGGCTCGGGGCTCGTGCCCGCCTGTTCCACTCCTCCTGCCCCCGGTATGAAAGTGAGCACCAATACAGATGAGACGAGGAAGATGAGGCGGATCATCGTGGAGCTGTTGCTCGCAAACCATAGCCAGCACTGCCCCACCTGTCAGAAAAGCGCGACATGCCAGCTTCAGGCCCTTGCCAGGCGGCTCGGCATCACAAAAATAAGGTTCAAGAGCCAGGACAGGGGCCTCCCCGTGGACAGCTCCTCGCCTTCCCTCGTCCGGGACCCCAATAAATGCGTGCTCTGCGGCGACTGCGTCCGGGTCTGCGAAGAGGTCCAATCCGTGGGGGCCATCGATTTCTCCTTCAGGGGATCAAAGACTCTCGTGATTCCGTCCTTCGGCAAAGAGCTCGACAAGGTGGAGTGCGTCAATTGCGGCCAATGCGCCCGGATATGCCCTACAGGGGCCCTTACCGCCAAATCGGAAGTGGAAGAGGTCTGGAAGGCCCTCCACGATCCTGAAAAGATAGTGGTCGCCCAGGTAGCCCCCGCGGTGCGGGTTGCGATCGGCGAAATGTTCGGCCTCGAGCCGGGGGTGACCGCTACAGGCCAGATCGCGGCTGCCCTCCGCGCCATCGGCTTCGACCGTGTCTTCGATACCTGCTTTACGGCAGACCTTACGGTGATAGAAGAGAGCAACGAGTTCATTAAACGCGTTGAAACAGGGGAGAATATGCCGATATTCACTTCCTGCTGCCCCGCATGGGTGAAATTCGTGGAACAGTACTACCCGGAGTTCGTGAGCCATCTCTCCACATGCCGCTCGCCCCAGCAGATGTTCGGCTCCCTCGCCAAAGAGGTGCTTCCCCACTACCTTGGGAAGAAAAAGGAGGACCTCGTGGTGGTCTCCATCATGCCGTGCACTGCGAAAAAATTCGAGGCCAAACGGTCCGAGTTTACCCACGCGGGCACCCCCGATGTAGACCATGTGCTCACGACCCAGGAACTGGGCTGCATGATAGAGGAGGCGGGTCTGCACTTCAAGGACCTTGGCCCTGAATCATTCCATCTCCCCTTTGGCTTCAAGACCGGTGCAGGCGTAATCTTCGGAAATTCCGGCGGCGTATCGGAAGCGGTATTGAGGTACGTGACCGAGCGATTGACGGGCGAAAAGCGCGACACCTACGAGTTTGCGAGCGTGAGGGGGGAAGCCGGTATCCGCGAGGCCGCCCTCAAAGTGAACGGGAAGGAATTCAGCCTCGCGGTAGTGAGCGGGCTCAAAAACGCCCGGAAAGTACTTGAAGACATCAAGGCGGGGACGGTAAAATACGATCTTGTGGAAGTAATGGCGTGCCCGGGCGGGTGCGTGGGCGGCGCGGGACAGCCCGTATCCCAAAATGCGGGCGTCCGGCAGAAGAGAACGAAAGGCATCTATGAAAACGACCGCATGCTGGAACTCCACAAATCGCAGGAAAACCCCTACGTGATGGATATTTACGGCAATCTTCTCGGTGAAGTGGGCGGTCATACGGCACACAAGTTGCTCCATACAGGCTACAAGAATAGAAAAAGGATCTCTGACGAACATATGGCGCTCTCAGGGGTCCATGCGGACCAGGGACTCGATGTGAACGTCTGCTTCGGCACGGGCTGTTTTCTCAAGGGATCTCAAAGGCTTCTCCAGGAGATCATGGAATATATCAGGGTCAATAGTCTTGACAGTTCGGTGAAGGTGAGCGCATCCTTTTGTTTCGAGCGCTGTGACAAGGGGCCCACCGTCCGGATCGGCGATACGATTATTGAAGGCTGTACCATTGACAAGGCTGCCAGGGCTATCGAAGAGAACACGCGCCGGCAGCCGGGTGAGGCGTTCACTGAAGAAGAGACGGGAATACACCAGGGGAAGGTTTGATAAAAAAGTGCAATGTGGGGCGGCGTATCACCTGTCTCCCCACAAAAGGGGATAAAAATGTCGGATAAAGGGATTCAGCAGATAGTATTTACCCTTACCGCCAGGTGCAGGGACTGTTACCGCTGCCTCAGGAGCTGCCCTGTAAAAGCCATACGGATGGAAAAAGGGCAGGCTTACGTGGACGGAACGAGATGCATCGCGTGCGGCACGTGCATCAAGGAATGTCCGCAGCAGGCAAAGGCGTTTCGTTATGACATAGATGTGGCCCAGAGGTTTATCGAGGCCGGCCAATTTGTGGTCGCGAGCATCGCCCCTTCTTTTGCGGCCGTCTTTAACGGCTGGCAGAGGAGCCGGCTCCCCTCCGCGTTACGGGCTCTCGGTTTTCGCTACGTGGGTCAGACTTCCCAGGGGGCCTACCAGATATCGGTTCATGCAAAGCATATTGCGGAAGAGGGGAGTAATAAGACATACATCGGCACCGCCTGCCCGGCACTCGTAAACTATATCGAAAAATATCAGCCCGAGCTAACGGGGAGCCTCCTTCCCCTCGTTTCGCCCATGGTGGCCCATGCCCGCATGCTGAAGGAGAAACTGGGGCCGGAGGTCAAGGTGGTCTTTATCGGGCCCTGCGTGGCGAAGAAGTCGGAGCTTTTTCGTCCCGAGGCCGCGGGAGTGGTCGACTGCGTCCTCACCTTCCGGGAGATTGCGACCTGGATGGAGCAGAAGAATATCGATCTCTCCACGTGCGAAGAGAGCAACTTCGATGAAAGACCCGTCCGGTCCGCCCAGCTCTACCCCCTGCCGGGGGGCATGATAAAAACAGCGGGACTCGTCGATGACGGGCTCAATATGAAGCTCTTGAGGGTGGACGGCATAGGCGGTACGAGGGAGCTTTTGAAAGCTGTCCCCGAAGGCACGCCCTACGCGATCATAGAGCCCCTCTTTTGCAACCAGGGATGCATTAACGGCCCGGGCATCGATACGGAAAAGAACATTTTCGAGCGCAGAAAAGATATCATCGATTATGACCAGGAGATAGAAAACGTAAGCGCAACGCCGGACGAGGTGAGGGAGACCGCCTTTTTCGCCGCCTCCTTCCATGACCGGGCAGTCGCCGCCTCTCAGGTGGCTGAAGAGAAGATCCAGCAGGTGCTCGAACGGACAGGGAAATCGGACCCCCAGCAGCAACTCAACTGCGGGGCCTGCGGTTATGACAGCTGCCGGGAGAAGGCCGTTGCCGTGGTGCTCGGCATGGCTGAACCTGAAATGTGTATCCCTTACATGAGAAGGCTTGCGGAGAGGAGGACCGATCAGATCGTGACCACCACACCCAACGGCGTTCTCATGCTCGACGAAGACCTGAATATCCTGAGCATGAACCCTGCATTCAAAAAATTCTTTCTCTGCACCGATGCGGTACTGGGCCGGCACGTCTCGTACCTCATGGACCCGGCGCCATATGAAAAGCTTATATCCGGAGTGGTCGATTCTCTCGACATCGACGTCACCCACCGCCACTATAATCTCCATTGCAGGGAGCGCCTCTACATCCTCAAGGAGGAAAAGCAGATCGTGGGAATTTTCATTAATATCACAACCCAGCAGGAGCACGAGAAGAAGCTTAACGATATGCGCTCCCAGACCATCGAGCAGGCAAACGAGCTCCTGGAGCACCAGATAAGAATGGCCCAGAATATGGCACAGTTCATCGGGGAGAGCACGGCCCGCGGTGAAGAGCTGGTCAGAAAACTATTGGCATTGAGTGAAGGGGATGAGAGCAAGTCTCAGTGAACCGCGAAAATATATTGAAGTAATCAATGCCCAGAGCGCCAAAAAGGCAGGACGGATATGTGGCGATTACATCGTCATCGACCGGACGCCTGAAGCCACTACTGTGGTCGTGGCCGATGGAATAGGCACGGGGATCAAGGCCAGGGTGGCCGCGGTTATGTGCGCGTCACGCCTCATGGAGCTTATCCGTCTCGGCTTCACCCTGAGGGAGGCGTGCGGAAAGATCGTGGACACTATGCACGAGGCGAGGACCAAGGATATCCCATTCTCTGCCTTTAGCGTCTGCCGCATCCTGAACAGCGGCCATGCAACAATAATGTCCTATGAAATTCCGGCGCCGATTCTCATCAACAATTATCTCGCCGCCTATCAGCCGAAGCAGCGCTTCTTCTCCATGGGGCTTGAGATGATCGCTGAAGTAAACTGCATGCTCGATTATGGCGACGGCATCGTAATGATGAGCGACGGAGTGAGCCAGGCAGGGCTCGGGTTCCAGTACCGCATGGGATGGGGGACCCAAGGTGCATGCGATTTTATTAACGGATGCCTGGTCCGGAAAGTCGATCTGAAAGGTGTGGCCGCAGAGGTGCTCGGAAAGGTGAAGGAGATATCGGGCACCACTTACGGCGACGATACCACGTGCGTGCTTCTCGTCTGCC
Organism: Syntrophorhabdaceae bacterium; assembly: GCA_036504895.1. NCBI lineage: Bacteria > Pseudomonadati > Thermodesulfobacteriota > Syntrophorhabdia > Syntrophorhabdales > Syntrophorhabdaceae > Syntrophorhabdaceae bacterium. Next base: position 51,480 of record DASXUJ010000044.1, on the reverse strand, counting down.
GGGAAGCTCACTCTCTTAACGTCCTCACGGGTCCGCCGGCCAATAAGGCGAAAGATAAGGAAGCGGTAAAGGAGTTCATGGAGATGAAAGGCACGAAGATCGTCTGCGGCTCGACCACCGCCGAAGTAGTGGGCCGAATCCTTAAGACACCGGTGAACGTACGAGAGGTGTCGAATGCCTTTCACAAGCCCCCTTCTTATGAGATCACGGGTATAGATTATGCGACTGAGGGGGCGGTCACCCTGAACCAGCTCTATAATATACTGGACGAAAAGGCGGACAGGCTCGATCGCGATTCGTCCGTCTCCACCCTCTACAGACTTTTCCATTCTGCCGATACGATCAATTTCATCATGGGAACGGCTACCAATCCGGGCCATGAGAATATAGTTTTCAGACAGATGGGCATGTTCCCGCGGGAGGTCATAATTCAGCTGCTCGCGGAAAAACTACGTAAAATGGGCAAGCTCGTCAATGTGGAATACGTGTAGGCGGAATTTTCCGGTCACATCTCACGTCCCCCTCTCTAATTCTTAGCCGGCGCCAAAGACCTCAACCTCAACCTCAACCTTGCAAAGCCGCGAGGGAGGTGACAAATTTCCCCCTCCCTAGGCAAGAGTAGCTTCACGACATCGTGGCATGGAAAGACTCAAAAGGGGAAATATGTCCGCAGAGCGGCATGAACTACTTTATCTTGAGACCGACTCTCCCTGGTGCTGTCGCGGGAGATGATTGCGCGAGACATAGAGTAAGGGCCGGGAAAGGTTTGGTGATAATTGAAACAACAAAAACGGGGAATCCGGTTTCCCGAATTCCCCGTGTCGATCTTTCCTGTATGATTTAGTTGACGCCCCTGGCCTTGTACTTCGTGTGGAGCAGATGGTGTGATTTCTCGCCCAAGGGCTCTTTCAGATAATCTTCGTATACCCGCTTCACTGACGGGTTCTCGTGCGATTTCCTTCTGGGAAGGGATTTATCCTCGGCATAGAGGGCATCGGCCCGTGCCTTTCTTATCCGGCTGTTCACGGGGATAGGCTGACCGCCGCCGCCTACGCAGCCACCGGGGCACGCCATCACTTCTATAAAATGGTAATCTGCCTCTCCCGCCTTCAGCTTCTCCATGAGTTTACGCGCATTGCCGAGGCCGTGGGCGACCGCTACTTTCACGTCTCCTACGCCTTCTATGGGCACGGTAGCCTCTTTTATGCCCGTAAGTCCCCGTACGGCAATGAAATCGAGGTTTTCCAGGGCTTTTCCCGTCAGTATCTCATAGGCGGTACGAAGGGCGGCTTCCATGACGCCGCCTGTGGCGCCGAAAATCGTGCCCGCGCCCGTGTACTCACCCATAGGTGAATCATATTCGCCGTCTTCCAGCTCGTTAAACTCTATACCTGCCTGCTTTATCATTCTCGCAAGCTCACGGGTGGTGAGGACATAATCCACATCCTTATACCCGCTGTCCGTCATCTCCGGCCGGTCGCATTCGAATTTCTTTGCCGTGCAAGGCATTACGGAGACAACCACGATATCCTTCGGGTTGAGTCCTTCCTTTTCGGCAAAATAAGTCTTTGCGAGAGCCCCGAGCATCTGCTGGGGGGATTTACAGGTGGAAAGGTGGGGCAGGAGATCGGGATAAAAATGCTCGATAAATTTAATCCATCCGGGGCTGCAGCTCGTAATGAGCGGCAGGGTCCCGCCTTCCTTTACGCGTTTGATAAGCTCCGTGCCTTCCTCGAGAATAGTCAGGTCGGCGGTGAAGTTGGTATCGAAGATACGGTCGAAACCGAGTTTACGTACCGCGGCGAGCATCTTGCCCGTGACCAGGGTTCCGGGCTCATACCCGAATTCCTCTCCCAGGGCGGCGCGTACTGCCGGGGCGTCCTGGACCACGACGAACTTCGTCGGATCCGAGAGAGCTTCCCACACGGCGTCGATACTCGATTTTTCGGTGATTGCGCCCACGGGGCATACGAGCGAACACTGGCCGCAATTCGTACATGCCACGTCGCTGATGCTTTCGTCAAAGGCGGGCGCGATTTTCGATTCAAATCCTCTGCCCTGGGCGAAAAGGGCGGTGACGGTCTGCACGTTCTGGCAGACAGAGACGCACCTGCGGCAGAGGATGCATTTGCTCTGGTCTCTTACTAATGAAGCCCCCTTGTTGTCCATGCCCCCTTCGCTTTTGGCTCCCGTAAACCTGACTTCCCTGATTCCCAACTCTTCAGTCAGTTTTTGAAGCTCGCAGTTCAGGTTGCGTGCGCAGGTAAGGCAATCCATGGGGTGGTTGGAGAGGAGCATCTCCACGGAAAACTTCCTGGCCTTTCGTACCCTTTCGGTGCTGGTGTGCACCGTAATACCCTCGGTTGCCGGAAAGACGCATGCGGCCTGGAGCGCCCGATTACCCTCCACTTCCACGAGGCATACCCGGCATGCGCCGATGGCCTGCACCTCGTCAAGATAACAAAGCGTCGGGATGTGGATCTTGGCCTTTCTGGCAGCCTGGAGAACGGTAGTCCCCTGCTCGACCTCTATCTTTTGCCCGTCTATGGTTAAGTTTATCATACCTCATCACGCTCCTTGATCTAATTTGTGGATTGCTCGTCCTGCCTGAGGTAGCAATGGAGGCACCTCTTGGCCTCCTCGACCGCTGCCTTGGACGGATAGGGGAGCACTACTTCCTTAAAGTTTTTATACCTTTCGGAGAGAGGTATAGACGGAGATTCGGCCCTCCCCCTCTCTTTCTGGTATTCTTCTTCATTATAGGAGACCACGAGTTTGACGAGTCTCTCGCGGAAGGTATCGCTCAGCATTCCGTCGCCTCCCAGATATTTGTCGATTGCCAGGGCTGCCCTCTTTCCGTCTCCTATGGCTTCCACCACAGTGGCCGGGCCCCTTACCGCGTCTCCGGCGGCAAATATGCCTTGCCGAGCTGTGGCCAGGGTCTTGAGGTCATCCACTGCAATAGTGCCGCTGGGGCTCACGCCCACGCCGTCCCCATTGAGATAGGAGAGGTCGGGGACCTGTCCGATGGCGGCGATGACTGTATCTACATCGAGGGTGAACTCTGAACCGGGTATGGTCTCGGGTCTGCGCCTTCCGCTCTTGTCGAAGGCGCCGAGCGACATGCGCACGCACTCGATCTGCACAAGCTTTCCGTTTTCGGCGATGAGTCTTTTCGGTGCAACGAGGGTATGGATTTTCACGCCCTCATGCTCGGCTTCCACAATTTCTTCCTCATAGGCGGGCATGTCTTCCTTCTCCCTGCGATAGAGGATTACCACATTTTTTGCCCCGAGTCGAAGAGCCGACCGGGCCGCGTCGATGGCAACGTTACCGCCGCCTACCACCGCCACCTGGCCTTCCACTTTCACCGCCTTTTTGAGGTTCAGATTGCGCAGGAAGGTCGCGCCGTCAACTACTCCGTCGCTGTCGTCTCCCGGGATGCCCAGGGTCTGGCCCTTGTGGGCGCCGGTCGCCATGAGTACTGCGCCGTATCCGTCGGAGAAGAGTTTCTCGACTGTAATATCTTTGCCTATGGCAGTGTTATATTTGATTTCCACACCGAGATCGGTAATTGATTTTACCTCGGCGTTCAGGGTTTCTTTGGGTAAGCGGTATTCGGGGATGCCCACGGCGAGCATGCCTCCCGGTACGGGCAGCGATTCGAATACCGTCACCTTATACCCCTTGGCAGCAAGATAATAGGCAGCGGTGAGTCCCGCAGGACCTGCGCCGATAATGGCAATCCTGGCATCCTTGGCATCCGCTACCTTGGGACGGTAAGGGGTGAAGGAATTCATGTCGAAATCAGCGGCAAAACGTTTGAGGGCGCAGATCGCAACGGGTTCGTCGACCTGCTGTCTGCGGCACTTGGTCTCGCACGGATGGACGCAGACGCGTCCGCACACCGCGGGGAAAGGATTCCCCTCTTTTATTACGGCGACGGCATCTTCGAATCTCCCTTCGCTGATGAGGGTGACATAACCCCATGCGTTCTGGCCTGCGGGGCAGGCATTCTGGCAGGGGGCATCGAAGAGGGAGGAACAGACCCCCGCACGGCAATGCTTATCTTTTATATGCTCCTCATACTCGTTCCTGAAAAACCTGAGGGTCGAGAGTACCGGGTTCGGGGCGGTCTGGCCGAGGCCGCAAAGGGCCGCATCCTTTATCCGTTCGGAAAGCTCGATAAGGCTGTCGATGTCGCCTTCACGGCCCTGTCCCCGGACGATCCGGTTGAGGATCTCGAGCATTCTCTTAGTCCCGATACGGCAGGGAGGGCATTTTCCGCAGGACTCGTCCTGGATGAAATCGACGAAGAAGCGGGCGAAATCGACCATGCAGGTGTCTTCATCGGCCACGATCAAACCGCCGGAGCCGACAATGGCGCCTAATTCCTGCACCGACTCGTAATCTATGGGGACATTGAGGTGCTGGGTGGGGATACAACCGCCTGACGGCCCGCCGAGCTGGGCAGCCTTGAATTTCTTACCGCCCTTTATGCCGCCTCCGATATCGAAGACCAGCTCGCCCAGGGAAGTGCCCATGGGTACTTCAACGAGACCGGTATTATTTACATTGCCTGCGAGAGCGAAGACCTTGGTGCCCTTGCTCTTCTCCGTTCCGAAGGCTGCATACCAGTCCGCGCCTTTATTGATAATGGCGGCGATATTGGCATAGGTTTCTACATTATTGAGGAGGGTCGGCGCATTGAAAAGGCCGCGCACTGCCGGGAAAGGAGGTCTCGGCCTCGGCTCGCCTCTCTTTCCCTCGATGGAGAACATAAGGGCCGTTTCCTCGCCGCAGACGAAAGCCCCTGCGCCGATACGGATATCGAGGTTGAAGTCGAATCCTGTCTCGAAAATATTCTTGCCGAGGAACTTGTACTCCTTTGCCTGGTTGATTGCCCACGTGAGCCGCTCGATGGCAAGGGGATATTCCGCCCTCACGTATACATACCCCTGATGGGCGCCGATGGTGTACCCTGCGATGATCATGGCTTCGATCACGCTATGGGGGTCGCCTTCGAGAACGCTCCGGTCCATGAATGCGCCGGGGTCTCCCTCATCCGCGTTACAGACCACATATTTCACGTCGCCTATGGCCTTTTGGGCAAATTTCCATTTCATGCCGGTGGGGAATCCCCCGCCGCCGCGGCCGCGAAGACCCGACCGGATAATCTCGTCCACCACCTGGTCCTGTGTCATGGAGGTGAGTACTTTCCCCAGGGCCTGATACCCATCACGGGCGATATATTCATCTATATTCAATGGGTTGATCATGCCGCAGTTTCTGAGCACGATCTTCTCCTGGTTCTTGAAGAAGGTAATGCCTTTTAAATCCGGAATCGTCTTTGCGGTGAGGGGCTCCTTGTAAAGAAGGCGCTCTACGATCCGTCCCTTGAGGAGATGTTCGGTTACCACTTCTTCCGCGTCGGAAGGCTTCAGCTTCTGATAGAAGATCCCTTCGGGATAGACCAGGGCGAGAGGGCCGAGATCGCAGGAGCCTACGCAGCCGGTCTCAATAACCTTAACCTCTTCCTGAAGACCGTGTTCTATAATCTTAATAACGAATGCATCTCTTATTTCCCGGCAGCCTGAAGATACACAGGCGGCTCCGGCACATACTAATACATGAGCACGCACTAGCTCCATGTCAGACCCCTCCTTACTTGTATTGGTCAAGAATTTCCATTATTTTCGTCGTTTTCACCCGACCGTACACATCGTTATCGACCAGCATGGCAGGAGCGAGGCCGCATGCCCCGATACAACGGACCACATCTACCGAATACCTTCTATCTTCCGTGGTCGAGCCCACGTCGACTTTCAGCTCTTTCTCGACTTTCCCGAGGGTCTGCTGGCCGCCCCTGACGTAGCATGCGGTGCCGAGGCAGACTTTCACGCTGTGGCGTCCCTTGGGTACGGTAGAGAAGAAGGAATAGAAGGTAATTACCCCGTACACTTCGTTCATGGAGACCCCGAGGCCTTCCGCAACCTTCTGCTGCACTTTCCTCGGAAGATAGCCGAAGAGGTTCTGCGCCTTATGAAGGGCCATAATCAGCTCTTCCGGCTTTCCGCGGTGTTCTTCGATGATCAGATCTAATCTTGGGTAAAGCTCTTCTTCGCTCAATTGAGCGCATGTGCATTCATGGTTGTCATCGGCCATGCTGTTCCTCCTTATAATGCCGTTTTACCTTCATCCAGGGACCGGGTTCCCCCGGGGCTCGGGATAAATCTTTCATATGTTTTAACGATGGCGCCTTTCACCTTCTATTCCGAGATCACCTTTCCGTCGACCTTGCTTCTCTTGATGTAGTGCGTATGGAGGAGGTGATGGGCCTTTCCGGTATAGGGCTGACCCAGATATTTTTCGTAAATAGCCTTTATTGAGGGGTTCTCATGAGATCTGCGGAGAGGCAAAGATTTGTCCTCTGCATAGAGGGTCTGGCCCCTGCGTGCCCTTCTTGCCATGTCACTGCCCCACGGCTGTCCTCCGCCGCCCACGCAGCCTCCCGGACACGCCATGACTTCGACAATCTGATATTCACTCTTTCCTGTAGCCGCGATCTGCTCCGATATCTTGTCGAGGAGCTTCCTCGCGTTTCCGAGACCGTGGGCAACGGCGGTCTTTATCTTGAGGCCATCCACGTCCACTTCGAGCTCCTTGACGCCCTTCATGCCTCTTAAAGCGGTAATGTCAGGGTTTTCGAGCTCCCGGCCGGTGATGAGGAAGAAGGCGCTTCGCAAGGCTGCCTCCATGACGCCGCCCGTGGCGCCGAAGATGGTGCCCGCGCCCGTGTATTCGCCGAGGGGGTCGTCCGCCAGCTCATCGGGCATCTCCTTGAGGTCGATACCCGCTTCTTTCATCATCCTGGCGATCTCTCTCGTGGTCAGGACGTAATCCACGTCCTGATATCCGCTCGTCCTCATCTCGGGACGCTCGCATTCGAATTTCTTGGCGGTACAGGGCATGATGGAGATGGAGACGATCTTTTCCGCGGGTATGCCCTTAAGCTCCGCATAATAGGTTTTCGCCAGGGTGCCGAACATCTGCTGGGGCGACTTGGCCGACGATGCATTCTTTACCAGATCGGGGTAAAAGGTTTCCAGGAATTTAACCCATCCCGGAGAACAGGAGGTGATGACCGGCAGGTCCCTGTTTTTCGTAATCCTGTCCACGATCTCCGTGCCTTCTTCCATAATGGTGAGGTCGGCGGTGAAATTCGTGTCAAAGACAGCATCGAACTTGAGGCGCCTGAGGGCCGCGTGCATCTTACCGGAGACGAGGGTCCCCGGCTCCATACCGAACTCTTCTCCGAGCATGGCCCGTACTGCAGGTGCTTCCTGGACCACTACGTGCTTATCGGGATCGTTTAGCGCCTCCCATACTTTATCCACATGACTTTTTTCGTACAGGGCGCCCACCGGACAATAGACGGTGCACTGGCCGCAGTTGACGCAGACGCTGTTTCCCATGCCCTGATTAAAGGCGTCGGTGATCTGGGTATCGAAGCCCCTCTGGTCGAGGGACAGAGCATTTACCGTCTGAATCTCGGAGCATACCTGAATACACCTGCCGCAGAGGATGCACTTGTTGGGGTCTCTCACGATAGAGGCGCTTGTCGTATCGATAGGCCTTGTCTGTTCCAGCCGCGGGTAAGTGAGGGTGTTTATGCCCACGAGCTTGGCCACATACTGCAACTCGCATGCCTGGTTCTTTACACAGGTCAGGCAGTCCATATCGTGATTGGAGAGGATAAGCTCCACGATCTCCTTTCTGGCGCTGCGCACTTTAGCCGTATTGGTGTGGACCTTCCAGCCCCGCTCGAGACGGGTCATGCACGCCCTTTTCATGGCGGGGAAACCCTCGATTTCCACCACGCAAAGCCCGCATGAGCCCTCCGGGGTAAGATCGGGATTATAGCAGAGGGTGGGAATTCTGAAACCCGCCTTCCTCGCTGCTTCGAGGACGGTGGTTCCTTCCTCTACCTCAACTTCTATCTTATTTATGGTTGCATTAATCATCATGGATCTTTATTGCCTCCTCATGGCATTATTGGACCTGGGCGACTATCTCGTCCCGGAAATATTTAAGCGCGCTCGATACGGGGAGGTAAAGGGACTGTCCGAGGGGACAGAAGGAAGTGTCCTTCATGACCTCCGAGATCCGAAGGAGCCCGTCAACGTCGGTCTTGTCGCCCACGGATGAGGCCACACGGTCGATAAGCTCCACGAGCCGGGCGGTGCCAAGCCTGCACGGCACGCAATGGCCGCACGATTCGTGCTTGAAAAAGTGAAGGACGCTCTTCAGCATATCCACTATATCCGTATCCTCGTCCATAACCAGAATGGCGCCCGAGCCGAGGGCTGCCGAATACTCCCTCAGGTTCACGAAATCCATCTTTACATCGAGCATGTCGGGTCCGAGGAATGCGCCTGCGGCGCCGCCCACGAGAGCTCCTTTGAACCTTTTCCCACCCCTGATGCCTCCGCCGTAGTCGAATATGATATCCCGAAGGGTGGTACCCATCTCGACTTCGATGAGACCGGGGGTGACCACATGGCCCAGTATGGTATAGACTTTCGTACCCGAGCATTTCTCGGTGCCGTATTTCTTGAAATTCTCCGCTCCGCCCGAAATAATCTCCGGTATGTTCGACAGGGTCTCCACGTTATTGACTACTGTGGGCTTGCCCCAAAGGCCTGAAGTGATGGGGTAGGGGGGCTTATTTCTTGGATGGCCTCTCTTGCCTTCCAGAGATTCGATGAGGGCCGTCTCCTCGCCACATACATACGCGCCGGCGCCTTTCATTACCGCAATGTCGAAGCTGAAATTCGAATCGAATATATTGTTTCCGAGAATTCCCAGTTTACGCGCATCGGCGATAGCCTTTTCAAGCCTCTCGATGGAAAGGGTATACTCGCCCCGGATATAGACGAAACCTTTTGTGGCGCCTACCGCGTATCCCGCAATGATCATGCTCTCCACGAGCTTGTGGGGGTCGCCTTCCAGAATGAGACGGTCTTTGAACGTTCCCGGCTCGCCTTCATCGGCATTGCAGACCACATATTTTTCGGGGTTCTCAACCTTCGAAGCGAATTCCCACTTGAGTCCCGTGGGGAATGCCGCGCCGCCCCTTCCGGCAAGACCCGCGTGTTTCACCTCGGCCACCACTTCATCGGGCTTCATCGAGGTTAAGGCTTTTGCCGCCGCCTCGTAAGTGCCGGCTGCAATCGCCTCTTCAATGCTTTCCGGATTGATGAAACCGCAGTTTTTAAGGACGATGCGGGGCTGTTCCCGAAGTAACCCCGTGACCTCCTTGCGGATCACGGTGCGTTTGGGTGCGTGAGCGAGTACGAGACGGGCTACCTGCCTCCCTTTGAGCAGATGCTGCTCCACGAGCTCGGGCACATCGGACGGGGTGACGTTCGCATAGTAAATGCCTTCCGGATATACGACCAGTACCACGCCCTGGTCCTCTATTCCCACGCTTCCCGTCTCGAGTACTGCAATCTCCTGGGAAAGGCCCTGGCTCGCGATCTCTTTTATGAGCGCCTCTTCCACTCCCCGGGCGCCCGCGATGACGGTATTGGCATCTATACTTATAAGGACATGATTTCTTACCGTGTTCATAGGCTCCCTCTCCTCTCCTCCAGAATGGTGTCAACCTTTTCAGGAGTAAGTTTCCCGATTGTCTCGCTGTTCATCATCAAGGCCGGCGCCACCCCGCATACTCCGAGGCAGCTCGTAAGCTCGAGAGTGAAAAGGCCGTCGGGGGTAGTCTGCCCTACTTCAACCTTCAGTTTTTCTTTCAGATAGTCGAGCAGGGACCCTGAGCCCATGAGATGGCATGGGGGTGATTCGCAAAGTCGAATGATGTAGCGACCGCGGGGTTTCAGGCTGAACATGGTATAGAAGGTCGCAACACCGTGGACGAAGCTATAAGGCAGGTTCAGATAATCGGCGCATACCTTTATATCTTCCTGTGCCACATAGTGCTGCTCGTTATTGTCCTGAAGGTCGTGCAGGATATAGAGGATATTGTCCGGCCGGGGTTCAAACTTTTTTAGTATGGCGTCTCGATACAAGTCTCACCCTCCTTTACTTTGCTTCGATCACGTAGTCGATAACGGGCCTGTTGCCCACAAGGTGCTCTTCGACGATCCTGACGGCCTTTTTCTTGTCGATATTCCCGTAGACGATCACGGGCTTTCCCTCTTCGAAAACCTCGATCATGGGCTCCTGTGATGCGAGTCCCTTTTCACCGGTTTGGGTGACGACTACGTCGAGCAGGTTTCTCGCGCCGATCTCCTCAACGAATGTCTTGAGCACTTCCCGCGCCCCTGCGGCGATGCCGCTCGTACCCATACCCACCACTACTTTGATCCTCGTCTTCTTCTGCCGTAACTCGATATCCTTCTCCGCCTTTTCTCTGATCTTTCGAAGCTCTTCTAAATTCATAGTGCCTCCCCTGTGCCTGTGTGGCTAGTTTATAAGAATCGAGACTAATTTATAAATAAATCGTTGTTTTTCGTCAATAAATATTGTTAAAAATTTCACAAATCCCTTAATTTAAAATATGTTCTTTACGAACATTATTCCCACTTGTATACAAAAATAACTCTCTCAATCACGTGTCGAATGTACTAAATTCTATATAAAAAACAATTTTTCGTCAAGAAATTCCAAAAGGAAATTCATCACCTCCGGGTGATTGATGGGTACGCCGCCTATCATCTCTTTTACCTCGGTTGTATACAGGCCGAAGGCCTTGTCGTCTACCCTCACGTCAAAAGTGAAATCCACGTCCGGATTTCCTACGACCAGAACCAGGATCGTATCCTTGAGATTTCCCAAAGGAGGAAGATCAGGATGGTCCAGTTGAAAGGAGACGCGGATATCGACCCCCTGTCCGGGAGTGCTCGTGAGACTGAACCGTCCTCCGCATGTCTCGGCAGTGCCTTTCAACAGGGGAATTCCGAGACCTACCTTTTTCCCCTTTTTAGTGGAAAAGAAAGGGTCTGTTACCCTTCTCACCATCTCTTCGTCCATACCCTTACCGTCATCCCTGAAGGTTACGGACAGGATATTGGCGCCATGGTCCACGTCAATGGAGACGATTATATGCCGCGCCCCCGCGGTAAGGGCATTGGCTGCTATATCCATTATGTGGGCACACAGTTCCTCCATCATCTTATGTAACGGGTTCTCCCTCTACTCCATCGCAGCTTTGAAAACTTCTCCGGCCACGCATTTAAGATTGTGATGAAGCACTCTCTATAGCAACCTTCGTGCCACAAACCGGAAATTTTGTAGAGTGGCGTGTTTCCTGTGCTCGCTGCGGCGCAACCTTTCCGTCAGGACGCTTAATCTCAATCTGTAGTGTGTAACTATTATACAACTTTGTGCCGAAATGTTCCACTCTCTGTCTTTTGGGATTCATGGAATGACCATAACACGAACTTGTCACTCTATGCGCCCACCGGCGGTTTTGCCCGTCAGGCCTTTGAGCGCCTCCACCAGTCCTTCGAAACAAGGCTCGGGCATCTCGAGAGAGGTCCTTCTCCGGCCGATATCCGCCGGATAATGGGCATCGGAAAAGGTAACGAAGGGCAGCCCTTTTCTTGTGATAAAAGGGAGCACCCGGGGGATATTGTCGATATCATGTATCTCCAGGGCGTCAAAATCCAGGTTTTCCGGTATATATCCCAGTTGGCTTATGATGCTGAAGGTCGGATTGTCTATATGGGATGGGATCACGATACCCCCGTGGGACTTGATGAGCCGGACCGCATCGTCGAGGGATAATTCAACGGAATTGAGGAGGAGGCGGTTTTCAAAGCGGATGATGTTGTCGTTCTCGTCGACCACTACCTGATCGCCGAAATAATCGGGATTATTCTCCACCTGCGGCAACGATCGGTAGACCTCTTCATGGAAGGCACACGCTATTTCATTGGCCCCGAAGATGGCGAGCAAATGAATCTCCTCGCTCGTCTGCAGCTCCATTCCCGGGAGAACCAGGAGGTCGTTTCTCCTGCCGATCTCTTCAGTGCACCGGGCATTCTCCACCATATTGTGATCGGTTATGGCGATAATGTCCAGTCCGGCCCGGCGCGCCCTGCCGACGATCTCCCTGGGCGACATCTCCAGGCTTGCGCAGGGAGAGAGGGCCGTGTGGATGTGGAGGTCGCAGGAATAACTGTTCAACCATTTCCGCCTTTTTGGAGAACATTATAGAGGATCCCGCTGATTTCGAAGGCAGAGCGATGGTCTCTCAAGATGGCGATGCCCTCGGTCCTTGCCTTTTGAATGACCCCTTCTTCCACCGGGAGGTTGCGGGGGACCACGATGGCGCATATCTCCTTTAGCTGGGCTACCCCGAGGATGTTTATATGTCTTTGCACGGTAATCCAGACTGAATTCCTGCCTGCGTGCGCGATCACGTCGGAGAGCAGGTCCGAAGTGTAGCCGGACTCCACAGGCCTCTCCAGATTCACGTCCCCCGTCAGGTTCTCGAGATTCAACACGCTGACAAGCTCACGAACAGTCATAGTCTCCTCCTCTTTAGGTGTCGGTACTGCCATTGTAAGAATGGATGGGATTCCTGACGAAAATTCTTCATTGCCGGTGCTATCTTTTGATGTAATGCACCTGTCTCGCCTTTCCTGCTCTCCCGCGGTCGCGCGACCGCCGTTATTGGCCTGATTCTTTGTCGTTCGAATTTTTTGACATGGCAGGCGGCAGCTTTCTTGCGAGATCGAGAATCTCCTCAGCCAGGGTTTTTACCCTCTCTCTAAGTTTTATGATGCAGTCCGTGTCAAAGGCGACATCCCGTACGATGTCCTCGGCCAGGGCCCGGCAGCTCGGAGAGCCGCAGGCGCCGCAGTCAAGCCCGGGGAGCTCCTTGGTGATCGCATCCAGACGCTCCATCTTTATAAGTGCCCGGGATACGTCTTCGTCGAGGACCATGATCGGCCTGGGCGAAATAGGCTCCACAAGCTCGAAAGAACGGTCTTCATAGGCGCTGCGCAGCCGCTCCTCCGGGTAATATGGCGAATCCTGAATATATTTCTTTACGAGGTTTCTGAGCCTGATCCTGCCTACGAAGACATTCTGGATATTGAGAGGACCGCCCACGCATCCGCCGATACAGGATTGAAGCTCTATGAAATCCACGTCCCGCAACTCTCCGCGCTCAATCTCTTCGAGAAGGCTTATGACATTGTGGATGCCGCTTACGGCAAGGCTCGTGCCGAAATCGATGGCCTTCGATTCACCGGTGACGTACCCCCAGGACATGCCTATATTCCTCGCCCTTCGCCGGGACGGCTGGTCGCGCAAGGTTCTGTCCTTAGTGATATGCTTGAGAATGTCCTTATAAATCAGGGATACTCCGATGACGCCGTCGACAGAGGAAGGCCTGTTCGTCATGGGGCGCCTCACCTCGGTTACCTTTGCCGGACAGGGTGAAATGAAGAATGCCCCGACATCTTCCCGCGGAAGACCCGTCTTCTTCACCGCTTCGTCCTTTGCAAGGCGGGCGGCGGCCTCCATGGGGGTCATTATCGGCAGCACCCGGTCGAGAAGCTCGGGAAACTTGATCTGCATGAGCCTTAAAACCGCGGGACACGCGGAGGAAAAGAGGGGTCTTTTCAAGGTCTTGTTCTGGAGATATTTATGGACCACATAAGTGACCGCCTCGGCCGCGAGAGCCACTTCGAAGACATCGTCGAAACCCACGTGGACGAAAGCCTCGAGAATCTCCTCTGCTTTGGTATCTTCGCTGAATTGTCCGAAAAAGGAAGGGGCGGGCAGGGCGATCTTATATTTGTACGGGCTCAATTTCTCGAGTGTGTCGGTTACTGCGATTTTCGCATGATTGGGACAAGCCCGGAGGCATTCCCCGCAATCGATGCAGCGTTCCTGCATGATTTTGGCTTTCCCTTCATGGACGCGGATAGCCTCGACCGGGCAGCGCTTTATGCAGTTCGTGCATCCCATGCACTTCTCGTAATCGAGGGTAACCGAATGGAAATAATCAGACATGAAGGGCTCCTGTTTCCAGCTTTTTGCCGTCCTTCTGGTTTAGGTAGAGGGTCGCCTTCAGGGTGGTCCCGGTGCCCGCCCGTGTCTCGATATTCAAAGTGTCGGAACAGTGTTTGATGTTGGGTAGGCCCATGCCTGCCCCGAAACCCATCTCCCGTACTTCATCGGGCGCGGTCGAGTATCCTTCCTGCATTGCAAGATCGAGGTCGGGGATTCCACCGCCTTCGTCCTCGGCGATGACCGTTACATAGCCCGGGACGATGACCACCTGGATCTCCCCATGATTCGCATGGATCACGATATTCATCGCTGCTTCATATACTATAATGGCAACGTTTTTGACTACGTCCTGGTTGAGCCCCAACTGTTGAAGGGCTTTTTTTGTCTTGGACGCAGCCTCGCCGGCCATGATGAAGTCTTCATCGTTCACCTTGAAGCGCAGGGTAAGATGAGGTTTCGTTACTGGATTCTCGGCCGGTTCACTCACTCTGTGAAACCTCTCTTGCACCCTTCGATGCCGTTGCAGTATAAAAGGCCGGAACACTTATAGAGCAGGTAAGGAGTCGAAAGCAAAGGTATATTTGCCCGGTTCACATTTACGATTATATCCTCGGACGGCTTCTTGCCTCCCACAAAGACCACCCCGATCGCATCCATCACTTCAGCGGTATGTATCACGTGGGGGTTTGTAAGAGAGGTGATGAGAAGCGTCTGGGACCCCGCGAAAGCGAGCATCTCACTGATAAGGTCACACGCGAAGGCAGTGGTAACCTCCCGATCCAAGGATTGTTCTCCGCACAGCACATCAGCGCCAAGAATCTCCTGAACTTCCTTTAAAGTCATAGCCTCGGTTCGTCTCCCTCGAATTTTCCGTTCTTTTTCTGTCCTGTCATATTTACAGGCCATACTATGGTCTTTCATATACACTACACGCAAGGGAGCAACAACGCCGTTACACCTCTTACGGCCCGATCTATTCACTACATGCCTGATGCGGCAGAAGGACATGCCTGTCCTTTAGAATACACTACCCCCTGCCTGCTGTCCAGAGGGCGCGCAGCATATCCAGGATTGGCTCTCCACGCACCTAACCCTGCATATTAAATATATTTGCCCATAATATAATCGTTCAGATATTCTATCTCGATCCTTTGTTCTTTGATGATTGCCTTGACCACATCGCCGATAGATACGAGACCGGTCAGATTTCCCTTATCAATTACCGGAAGGTGTCGCATCCGTTTTTCCGTCATGAGAGATATGCACTCGTCGACACCTGTCTCAGGGGTCACCACGTAGAGCTCTTTCGTCATGATGTCCTTTGATTCCGTCTCCTTGGACGATCTCCCTTCAAGGATTACTTTTCTCGCGTAATCACGCTCGGAGACGATGCCGATCAGTTTTCCCGCCTGATCGACCACGGTCACGGCGCCTATTCCCTTGTCCTGCATCAGTTGAAGTGCCCTGTAGACTAGCGTATCGGGAGAAACGGACCACACGTCGCTTCCCTTTCGTTGGAGAATCTGCGCCACGGTAGTTTTCATATGTTTTCACCTCCGGAAGATTTTGAGCTCCAGGCCCCCGGAGCCTCACAGAATCAAGCCCCTCTTGACCTTTCGGCTATTTCTTTTGTTAAATTATAGCATAACTTGAAGTGTTTCTGGATACAAGTACTATTTAAGGGCCGCAGTTGTAGGGGCTCACGTCGCCCCTCCGCGGGCAAAGCCCGTGGAGCCTCCCCTCTCGCTCGCTTTGCGAGCTAATCGCGCACCGAGACCAGCAGGGTATGTGTGGCAGAGGCACGCGTGATCGATATTGGGGCTGCTTGCCTGCTTCTTACTTCCTTCCGGGGTTCACGTCGCCCCTCTCGCTCGCTTTGCGAGCTAATCGCGCACGAAGACCGGTACGTTATGCGCTGTGGGGGTGACGCGCGTTTGATATTGGGGCTTGCCTACTTTTCACTTCCTTCCGGGCTTGCGTTGTCCGCTATCAATGGGGTTCACGTCGCCCCCTCCACGAGCGAAGCCCACCAATCCTCAGTTTCCTGAGCCAATGTCGGGCGCTATTGGCTTTAGCCAAATTTACTTTGTCCGACCATTTAGGTATACTATCTCTCCATATATATACTGAAAAGGAGTCATATGACGAGACTGGAAACATTACTCGATCCCGGATGCGATTTGACGCGGGACGACCTTGTATACCTTTTAAGCCTTAGCGGAAAGGATGATGTGGAGCGTCTTTTTCGGCGGGCTTATGAGGTTAAGCTGGAATATGTGGGGAATAAGGTTTTTTTTCGCGGAATTATTGAATTCAGCAACATCTGCGGGAAGGACTGCTTTTACTGCGGGATACGGAAAAGCAACAAGAATGTGGACCGCTACCAGATGAGTGAAGAGGAGATCCTCGAGGGAGCCCGCTTCGCTTTCGAGAGCAATTACGCCTCCGTGGTGCTCCAGTCGGGGGAGAGAAAGGACCGTGCCTTCACCTCCTTTGTGGAACGCATCTTAAAGGGCATAAAGGAAATGAGCGGAGGTAAGCTGGGGATCACCCTCTCCCTTGGCGAACAGAGCGAAGAGACCTACAGGCGGTGGTTTGAGGCGGGCGCTCATCGCTACCTCCTCAGGATCGAAACCTCGAATGAGGAGCTTTACGGGAGGCTTCATCCGCGGGACCATAGCTTCCGCGCCAGGCTTGAATGTCTGGAGATCCTTAAGAAATTGGGTTATCAGGTGGGTACGGGCGTAATGATCGGTCTTCCCGGCCAGACTATGGAAGACCTTGCGCAGGATATCCTCTTTTTCGAAAAGATGGATGTGGCCATGGTGGGCATGGGGCCCTACCTGGTCCATAAGGATACACCCCTCTCATCTGAAGTGGAGGATTTCGACGCCATAAAGGAGCGACAGCTCGATCTCGCCCTGAAGATGATTGCGGTGACCAGGCTTTACCTTAAGGATGTGAATATCGCCTCCACCACGGCCCTCCAGGCGCTCACCCCGACGGGAAGGGAAATGGGGCTCAAGGCGGGGGCCAACATCATCATGCCCAATATTACCATCACCAGGTATCGCTCGTCGTACCAGCTCTACGATGATAAGCCTTGTCTCGATGAGAACGCATCCTTTTGCCGGGCCTGCCTGGAGCAGAGGATCGAGACGGTGGGTGAGACTATTGGGTACGGTGAATGGGGGGACTCACCCCACTTCAGGAAGAAAGGAGCGGCCAAGAGCCCATAGGGATACCGGAGCTTCCGGTCCCTTAGATAAAAACTGAATCAATATAAGTACATATAAGCTATACCTGAGAAACTACAGGAACAGTGTCCTTCCACGAGCCATACTCCTCTCACCTCACAAAACCTCGAAGGGAGAGGACTCGTCATCCCGTTGCAATAAATCCTCCGAATGATTATAGGATGGAAAGCAGATAGAACCCGCGCTCCGTCGGGAGTGCGGAAAGGGGGATATTATGGCTATCAGCGAGTCGGACCTTTTCAGAGGTGTGAGTCAGCGGTTTATTACCAAGATCGCCCACGGCGCGGAAGAGCAGACTTTCAGGAAAAATACCGTAATCTTCAAGGCAGGGGAGAGAGCGGACCACTTCTATGTCCTTATGTCCGGTGACGTTCACATCGAGATCGGGGAAACGGAGAAGGCGACCCTCGCGGTCAGCCGGCCGGGCGAGGTCTTCGGCTGGTCCGCTCTCGTAGAGCCCTACAAGTTCACTGCCGTGGCAAAAAGCATCCACGAGACTAAGGTGATGAAGATCTCCCGGGATTCCATCGAGGCTGCCATTAAGGAGCACCCTGAAGAAGGCCTCGCCGTTCTCAGGAATCTGACGGGGATCATAGCCGGCAGATTGCGGTTCGCGTACAGGCAGCTCGTGCCCGAGGCCTGAGAAGTTCGGGTATCAAAGATCGATTCGCGCTGCTTCTCGTGCCCGCCTTTCTCCTTATCGGTTACAGTACTTTCTGCCATGCCTTCCAGGGCATGTTAAACGCCGAGGCTACCGCTTCGTGGGTCAGGACGCCCCGGACGCAGTTGATTCCCAGGGCAACGGCCCTGTCTTCCTCGGCCGCCCTTTTAATGCCCTTTGACGCAATAACCCTGATATAGGGTAGGGTGGTATTGGTGAGGGCATAGGTGGAGGTCCTCGGCACCCCTGCCGGGATATTGGGCACTCCATAGTGAATCACGTCGAAAAGCCGGTACACGGGGTCGGCATGGGTCGTGGGTCTGGTCGTCTCGACCGATCCTCCCTGATCCACCGATACGTCTATTATGACCGAGCCGGACTTCATCCGGTTCACCATCTTTTCCGTGACGATGACAGGCGCCTTGGCGCCCGGGAGCAGAACGGCCCCGATTACCACGTCCGCATAACTGACCGCCCTCTGCACGGTAAAAGGATTCGAATGGACGGTGATTACATTGCCATGGAGTATGTCGTCTATGTACTTGAGTCGGTCGTGGCTTACGTCGAGGATGGTCACGTGGGCACCCAATCCGACCGCAATCTTGGCCGCATTGAGACCCACTACCCCGCATCCGAGGATCACCACATCCGCGGGGGGGACGCCGGGGACTCCACTTAGGAGCACTCCTCTTCCGCCGTAATCGGTTTCGAGAAAACGCATGGCCACCTGAACGGACATCCGTCCTGCCACCTCGCTCATGGGCACGAGCAACGGGAGCCGGCCCTGAAGGTCTTCTACTGTCTCGTAGGCTATACCGATGACACTTTTTTCCAAAAGGGCATTAGTGAGACTTTGAGACGAGGCGAGGTGAAGGTAAGTGAAAAGTATCTGACCTTCTCTGAAGAACCGCCATTCCGTCTCCAGGGGTTCCTTTACCTTCACGATCATTTCCGCTCTTCTGAATACCTCTTCCTGCGATGTGATCTCGGCGCCTTCGCGGGCATATTCCGGGTCCGTAAGTCCGCTCCCTTCTCCGGCCCTTGTCTCCACGAGTACCGTATGGCCGTCCATCACGAGGGTGTGGGCGCCTGCGGGAGTGAGAGAGACCCTGTTCTCCCCTTCCTTTATCTCCTTAGGTATTCCGATAATCATCGGCTTTCCCCTGAGTTCTTCATGAAGAACCTCCATTTACAGAAAATTTCCTTCGGGTGCGGGTCCGGCGGGGCAAAAAGGCACTCCACCTCTATCATGGGATCGATGGCGTGGGCAAAGCTCTCGAATTCTCCCTTGTGCATATGCTTACAGACGAATTCTCCCTGGCCCCGGGCGAGTCGCGCCTCCTGGGTGGGACAATGGGGGACCGTAATGAGCACTTCCCCCTCCTTTTCTTCAATTTCATATCCCACGAGGATGGTCCAGGGGAAAAGCCGCAGGGCTTCGGTAAACCCTTTGAGCCCCTTCTCTGTCACGGAAAACCGCTCCTTCAGGTCATTCGCCGCCATCCCCGGCACTCTCGACCAGACCTTCTCATTGATGCCCTCGGCGATATCCTGACCGTACTGCTCGGCCACGTAAATGAACCAGAAGGCGTCGATCACCCGGTAATGCCACAGAAGAAACTCAATATAACTACGCAGTTCTCCTGCGTCCATATTTCCGAAAGCCTTCAGGTCCATGTCATTCCCGCTTCCTTTGTGCATAATCCGCTATATTGTATCATGGGAAAACCGTGTGTCAATGAACACTTGACGCACCCGCAGACGAGTACATGCGGGTGCGGCGGGCCCCACCCATTCCCGGGGCGATCCTACGTTAGTGCAGTAGGCCATTGCCATGGCGGATGAGACCGGAATCCTTAGTCTCTTCTCCAGCGCACCCTCACGTATTTTTCCCCGTCGCTGTATTGAAGCTCGAGAGTCCCTTTGTAGGCGCTGTTGACTGCATCGCCGATCCTGCGGGCGAGGTGCTCATACGTGGTGGTCACCTCTATCTTGCCCTGCAAATCGCTGATCTTTATGATCCTATCCAGAGGACGCCTGGTTTTCTGGGCATTTTCCGCATTCCTTATAATATTCAAGATTTCCTGTTTATGACCCTCGAGAAAGAGACCTTCGAGTGTAATTATTCCGCCTTCAAAGCTGTCCGCTATCCTTCTGCACGCGGGACAGACCATCTTCGTCGCATCCGGCGGCGCGGTCGAGACCCAATCGAAGACTCCGTTGTGGAACATGACGCCGCATTTTTCACATACCGAGGGATCGGGAAGCTTGCTCTTCAAAAAGTACGGATCATGGTGGTACTCCTGGATTAACCTATCTTTTCTTTCCATAGATTTACCTCCGGGGATTGGTACGTTTTGACGGATTTATGCATAAGAACTTAAAGATTATAAGCATGACAATAGGAAAAAGCAGGAGAGGGGACCGAAATCGACAGGAATGCGAAGAAGTGTGAAGCCCGGATAGGGGTCTACTTATTCGTCTTCTTCGCGCAGCACCCGTGTTTTTATTTCCCTGAAGGAGACGGCAAGATCTTTGCCTTCGTAGACTATCTTGTAAAGCTCGTTTGTAATGGGCATTTCTATATCCCATTTTCCGGCGAGGGCATGGGCGGCTTTTATCGTATAATATCCTTCGACCACGGTTTTCTGAGTGCTGATTATATGGTCGGCCTTCTTGCCTGCTGCCAGCTCCATGCCGAAGGCACGGTTCCGGCTCAGGTTGCCGTAAGCGGTAAGAATCAGGTCGCCCATGCCGGAAAGACCCATAAAAGTGGTCTCTTTTGCGCCCAGGGCCTTGCCCAGCCGCTTTATCTCCGCCAGCGCCCGGGTAATGAAGGCGGCCTTGGTGTTCGTGCCGAGGTTTAAGCCGTCGATGATGCCCGCCCCGATGGCCATCACGTTTTTCATGGCCCCTCCCAGCTCCACACCGGTGACGTCGCGGGACGTATAGACCCTGAAATTATCGTCGTGGATCCTTTTCTGGAGGTAATGGGACAGGACGTCATTTCTTGAGGAAATTACTACCGAGGTGAAGGCGCCGTCCGCGACTTCTCGCGCAAACGAAGGGCCTGAGAGCACGGCCGCGCTGAATTCTCCCCCCACGGCTTCTTCCACTACCTTGCTTATGGGCATGAGGGTTTCCGTCTCGAACCCCTTGGTGAGGATCAGCACGTGCTTCTCCTTCATCAATCCTGTTATAGGCGCCAGCACGCTTCGTACCGCATAAGAAGGTGCGGCAACCACGATATCGGGGACAGATCGGGCAAGAGTCGGGAGGTCGTCGGTGAAATCTATGCCCCGGGGGAGCGTGAAGGAGGGGAGGTAAAGGCTGTTCTCCCGCGTGATCCGAAGGGTCTCGCAGAGATCTTTTTCATATGCCCAAAGGAGGACGGTGAGTCCCTTCCTTGCAAGGTGCATTGCCACCGCGGTGCCCCATGCCCCCGCGCCTATAATACCGACGTCATATCGAGCCGCATTCATGGCGGATTCCTTTCGCTATTGAACAGGTGAATCCGGATCTTCTATTCGGCCGCAGGTGTCTCGGGTGCTTCGGGTCCCGCAGGCTCTACGGGCCCTTCGGGGCCGTCTTCGGTTCCTTCATCCCTGGGCTGCACTCCCTCTTCCCCGACGATAGCGACCGAGCTGATGGTCTTATCTCCCGCGAGGTCCATCAGTTTTACGCCGAGGCCGCCCCTTTTCTGAACGGGCATATCTTTCGCATTAAACCTGATGGTCCTTCCCGTATCGGTGACGAGGATTATCTCGCTCGTTTCGGTGACCTTCTTGAGGCCTACCACGTCGCCGTTCTTGGAGCCGCACCGCACGTTGATGATACCGGTGCCGCCTCTGGTCTGAAGACGGTATTCCTGGCAGGGTGAAACCTTTCCATAGCCTTTTTCCGTGACGGTGAAGACGTTGCAGCCCTGATCGACGATCTCCGCCGAGATAACCTCGTCGTTCTTTCTGAGCCTGATGCCCCTGTTCCCGTAAGCTACGCGTCCCATGGGTCTTATATCGTGCTCGCGGAACCGGACGGATTTTCCCTTCTTGGTGGCAACCATTATCTCATCGTTGCCATTCGTCTGAAGGATCGTCATGAGGCTGTCTTCCTCGGGAAGGCTGATTACTCTGAGCCCCGAAGACCTCATGTGGCTCAAGGCGCTCAGGCTTATCTTCTTGACCTGCCCCCTCTTCGTGACGAGCATGAGGTAACGGTCCTCCGCGAATTCCCTCATATGGGCGATAGCGGTAATCCTCTCGTTCTTCTCGGCATTGATGAGGTTTATCACCGGTTTACCTTTGGAGGTCAGCGCTGCCTCCGGTATGGCATGGACCTTGATGCTGTAGGCTTTGCCGGCATCGGTGAAAAAGATGATGAAGGAATGAGTGGAGGCCGTGTAAATCTGGTCGACGAAATCTTCGTCCCGCACCACGATGCCTATCTTTCCCTTGCCGCCGCGCAGCTGGGCCCGGTACTGGTCAAGGGGGGTCCGCTTGATGTAGCCCTTGTGGGTGATGGTGACCACCACCTCTTCGTCCTTGATCATATCTTCAAGGGTGATCTCCGGTACGAGATCGACGATCTCCGTCTTTCTCTCGTCGCCGTAACGGTCCTTGATCTCCATCAGCTCTTTCTTTACGAGATCGAAAAGAAGCCGCTCATCCTGGAGTATCTCCCTCAGCCTTGCGATCTCTCTCGAGGTATTTTCAAAATCTTCAAGTATCTTGGACTGTTCCATGTTTGTCAGACGCTGGAGTCGCATCTCGAGGATGCTCGTCGACTGCTTTTCAGACAGGCCGAAACGGTCGATGAGGGCGGCCCTGGCCTCGGCCGCGTTCCTCGACTGTTTGATGAGGGCGATCACCTCGTCGATATGCTCGAGGGCGATCTTGAGTCCTTCCAGGATATGGAGCCTGTCGAGGGCCTTGTTAAGCTCGAAAATGGACCTCTTGGTTACCACTTCCTTTCTGAAGAGCACGAATTCGCTGATCAGCTCCTTGAGGGCAAGAATTTTAGGCTCATTATTGACGATGGTGAGGAATATGATGCCGAAGGTGGTCTGAAGCTGGCTGTGTTTGTAGAGCTGATTTAAAATGGGGATTCCCATTTCGCCCCTCTTCAGCTCGATGACGACCCGGATGCCTTCCCTGTTCGATTCGTCTTTAAGGTTGGAGATGCCTTCGATCCTCTTCGTATTCACGAGCTCGACGATTGTCTCGATCAGGCGCGCCTTGTTGACCTGGTAAGGGATCTCGGTTACTACGATCATCTCCCGTCCATCTTTTTTCTTCTCGATCCCGGCCCTGGCGCGCAGCGTGATGTGTCCCCTGCCGGTGGAATAAGCTTCGCGAATGCCCTGCCTGCCGTAGATAATTCCTTCCGTCGGAAAATCGGGCCCCGAAATATGGGTCAGAAGCTCGTCAAGGGTGATCTCCGGATTATCGATGAAGGCGATTACGCCGTTTATGACCTCGCTCAGGTTGTGGGGCGGAATGTTGGTTGCCATGCCGACCGCGATACCGGAGGAGCCGTTGATAAGGAGGTTGGGGGTCCTCGCAGGCATAACGAGGGGTTCCACAAGGGATTCGTCATAATTGGGCCTGAAGGCGACCGTCTCTTTCTCGATGTCCTTGAGTATCTCTTCGGCAATCCTCGAGAGGCGCACTTCCGTGTACCTCATGGCTGCCGGGGAGTCGCCGTCGATGGAGCCGAAGTTTCCCTGGCCGTCGATGAGGGGATATCTCAGGGAAAAGTCCTGGACCATACGGGTAATGGCATCGTATACCGCCTGGTCTCCATGGGGGTGGAATTTGCCTATTACGTCTCCCACTACCCTGGCGGATTTCTTATACGGTTTATCATGCATATTGTTCAGCTCATACATGGCATAGAGGATCCTCCGGTGGACCGGCTTCAGTCCGTCCCGCACGTCCGGCAGGGCCCTCCCGATGATTATGCTCATCGCATAATCCATGTAAGATCTTTTCATCTCTTCTTCTATGGGTACCGTAACAACCGAGGTGTGCATCCACGTCCTCCCGTAATCTTTTTTACTCAGAATTGTCTCGCCACACGCGCATATTTAAACAGATTGCACGGGCCCGTCTCCTGGCGGCGCCGGTCACATTAAATAGCGGAGGCTATCGGTCGAACCAGGGTTAATCGGATGGGTAAGGAGCGATCCCTCCGGGTTGATTGATTTTCCCCTTCGCGTTATTCCCTGAATGCTGATAACCGGATTGTGCTACCCCTTTATTTTAGCACAATTAATAAGCTGTTGACAATCGCGAAGGCATGGGGGTAAATAAATACCATGAAATTTATCCTTTTCCTATTCCTTGCATGCATGGTTCTGATGGGCTCTTTTTCCTGTAATAAAGAGGCGAAAGGCCTTAAAGAGGAGATGAAGATCCTCCGGGAAGAAAATAGTTTTTTGAAGGCCGAAAATATCGTCCTCAAAAAAGAGCTTGACGAGGTATACAAGAAGCTGGAGGAGAGGCAGAAAGCCGTGGAGAGCGTCCGGCCGAAGGCGGAGACCGTCGAACGCGAGAAATCCAAAGGGGCTGCCAGGGGCGAACCGGGGGTAAAAGAGGGCGAAAAGAAGAAATCCCGATGAGAAACATCCGTCTCCTCGTTTCTTACGACGGGACCGCATATCACGGATGGCAGGTGCAGCCCAATGCCATCAGCGTCCAGGAAATACTCCAGAAAGCAATCGATAAGGTGGTAAACGAGCCGGCAAAGATCTACGGCGGCGCCAGGACTGACGCGGGAGTCCACGCCCTGGGGCAGGTGGTGAATTTCAGCTCGGAAAGCGGCATCGACCTCGTTGCACTCCCGAGGGCGATAAACAGCCTCATTCCCCGCGACATAAGGGTAACGGACGCGCAGGAGGTCCCCCCGGAATTCCATTCCCGATATTCCGCAAAGACAAAGGTCTATATCTATACTATCCTGAACAGGCGGATCGATTCACCCTTTTACGGACGATACTCGTGGCATCTCCCCAGTCTCCTGCGGACCGACCTCATGGCCGACACCATCCGGATCGTCGAGGGGAGCCATGATTTCTCGTCCTTCAAAAAAAAGGATGAATCGTACAGGAGCACCGTGCGGGAAGTGGTCAGGGCAGCAGTGCGAAAGAGGGGAGACTGTATCCATATATCTCTGGAAGGCACCGGGTTTCTCCGTTATATGGTCAGGAATATCGTGGGGACTTTAGTCCTGGTCGGCTCGGGCAAATTGAGCCGGCCGGATTTTCAGGAGATACTCGATGCCCGCGACAGGGAGAGGGCTGGTCCGACTGCACCCGCAAAAGGGCTCCTCCTTAAAAAGATAAAGTACTAAGACATCCTGTTGCCGGCGTGATATCGCGGGGAGCGCCCCACCTTCGGCGTATGACTTTGGAATGTGGTATAATGACGGACTAAAATATGATTTCCGTGGCGATGGACGTGGTTCAAGAGACCGGAAAATCGTTTTCACGGGAACGACAGGAAACTTATGAAAAGCTTTTTGCGCGCGACTGTGAGATTCATCGGAGATATCCCCTATTTTATGGATTATATCTCCGGAAGGACCCTGGTGAGGGATATGGACGGCGGTCCTGAGAAAGCGGCCCGTATCAAGGCGAGAGCGGAGATGGTCGCCGTGGCCGAAGAACGCCTGAAAAAAGTGGAAGAGACGGGGGAGCCCCGGCCGCAGGAATTTGCCCGGGCAATGGGCGATCTTGCGGGGCTCTATGAAGAGGAAGGAAGATATTCCGAAGCGGGAGAGCTTTACAAGAGGATTCTCTCCCTTCGCGAACGTGAGGGCAGCGATCTCCCTATCGATCCGGTCCCACTTCTCGACAACATAGGTGAGGCGTGCATCGAGCAGGGCAGATATGAAGAAGGGGAATCATACTTCTTAAAAGCACGGGAAATGCGGGAAAAGGCCGGGGGTCGGGATATAGACGGGAAAATCAGATCTCTCGAGAACCTCGGGAAGGCATGGACGTTTCTCGGCAGACATGCAGAGGCGGAACAGGTCCTCAAAGAGGCCCTGGAGCTTGCAAAGCAGACGCCCGGCACTGAAGATGCCCTGGTGGCCGTGGTAAAGAAGGGGCTGGCAGGGCTCTATCTTTCCCAGGGATGGCATGAGGTGGCGATCAGGCTTTATAAGGACGTCCTGAATATGAGGAAAGGGGTGTTCGGCTCGGTCCACATTCTGACCGCTGAATCCCGATATGACCTCGGCAGGGCTCATGCCGCCAAAGGAGCATATGACAGGGCCGAGCCTTTTCTCGAGCGTGCCCTTGAAATCCAGCAGAAGGTTCTGAGTCCGGGCCATCCTTTTGTAGAGAGGACCGTGGACGAGCTGGGCGGCGTCTATTATTACCTGGGAAAATATGAGGAGGCGAGACGCCTCTTCGAGCGTTCTCTCGCCTTAAAGGAGAAGAAGCTGGGCCCGGAGCATGCCGGCATGGCCCTGGCCCTGGGAAATGTGGCACACGCCTGCTATTACGGCGGCAAACCCGCCAAGGCGGAACCTCTGTACGAGAGGGCGCTGTCCATCGCGGAGAAGGCTTTCCCTCCGGATCACCCCGAGATTGCCCTGAGGGCGGGAGGGCTCGCCGCCGCCTATTATACCCAGGGGAAAAATGCAGAGGCGGAGAAGCTCTGTAAGAGGGCTCAAGTCATATTGGAGTCCGCGCCCGAGCCCGATAAAGCCAACCTCACGAGCCTCTATATTCTTATGACGAAGATTTATAAACGTATGGGGAGAAAAGAGGAGGCGAGACGGTACGGAGAGCAGGCAAAAGAATTCCAGCGAAAGCTGGAAGTGGAGGCATTGCTCGGAACTCAGCCACGGGCCTGAGATCCAGGCGGCTCCGAACAGCCGGCAAAAAGTGTTTTTAGTGGGATTGAGGCTTACGATCCAGAATCTGTCGCACCCTCGCAAGAAGTTCCACGGGCGGTAAGGGCTTTGAGAGAAAATCGACGGTTTCGTCGGCAATCCCTTTATCGAGCACCACGTCCCCCGTATACCCGCTCGTGAAAAGCGCCTTAATCCCGGGCTTCAGCTCCCTTATTTTTTCATACACCGCCTGCCCGTTCTTTCGCGGCATGACCACGTCGAGGATCAGGAGCTCGATCGCATCCCTGTGCTCCAAAAACTTCAGAACGGCGTCATCCCCGTCCACCGCATCGATGACCGAATAGCCTGCCCTCGAGAGCACATCTTTTATAAGCATCCTGAGGTCATTGTTGTCTTCAGCGATCAGAATGGTTTCGGTCCCACGGGCAAGCGGTGCCTCATGCCGGACCGGTTCTTCCGGGAGCAACCTTGCCGAGCGGAAATATATGCGGAAGACGGTCCCATGATCCGGCTCGCTGTCAACCGCAATATGCCCGTCGTGTTGCTTCACTATGCCATACACGGTGGAAAGGCCGAGGCCCGTGCCTTTCCCGGCCTCCTTGGTCGTAAAGAAGGGCTCGAAAATCTTCTCTCTTGTTGCTTCATCCATGCCCACACCCGTGTCAGTCACCGAGAGGAGTACGTAGCCGCAATTCTGGTCCACGCCGGGAACCCCCGGAACCTCCGCTCCGGCCTTAACCTCCGCGGTTTTGATGACGAGCATGCCCCCATTGGGCATGGCGTCACGGGCATTGGTTGCGAGATTCAGCAAAACCTGATCGATCTGGGTGAGGTCGGCCATAATGGTCAACTCCTCGTTGACGGGCTCTATTCTCAGCTCTATGTCTTCGGTGAGCAGTCTGGGCAGGATCTTCTCCATCTCCTGAATGATTGTCTTCACCCTCAGGGCTTTAAGCTCGATTGCCTGTTTCCGGCTGAAGGCGAGCAGGCTCTGGGTAAGGTTGGCGGCCTTCTGGGAAGAGGCGAGTATCTGATCGATATAGATCTTCTTATGATCGTTTTTCTCGATGTCCATTCCCAGAAGGCTTGCGTAGCCGATGATGGCGGTGAGGATGTTATTGAAATCGTGAGCCACGCCTCCCGCGAGCGTCCCGATGGCCTCCATCTTCTGCGACTGGCGGAGCTGATTTTCGAGCTGGTTTTTCTCATCTTCAGCTTTCTTCCGGGCCGTAATATTTATGGCCGTGCCCTCCCATAGAAATCCGCTGTCATGGTTTTGCAGGGCCCTCATGTTTATCGCAATCCACGCGCTGGTCCCATCCTTTCTGTAAATCTGTGATTCGAAGCCTTCTACCACGCCCTGCCCCGTTATTGCGCTTTTCAGCTTTTTATAGTGTTGCGGGTCTACGAACTGCCTTTCCTCCATCTCCGGAAAGGCCTTCACCATCTCCTCCTGCGAGTCGTATCCGAACATTCCGGCAAAGGTGCGGTTTATGTCAAGGTATCGGCCCTGTTCGTCCGTCCGGAATATGCCCATTACCGCGTTTTCGAATATGTGACGATATTTTGCTTCACTTGTCTTCAGAGATGCCTCCGCCTTCTCCAGCTCTTCTATGGCGGCCAGGAGGGTGCGGTTCGTGCTTTCCAGGTCTATCATCTTCTTTTCCAGTTTGCGGAAAAGGGTATCGCTATACCCTTTGAAGAACGTCTGTTCTTCCTGCGGTCCCTCCTGATCGGGCGGGATAGGGGATGGGCGCCGCGCGAGCGCCAGGGTATCGTCGATGATCCCGAGGAGAACCTCGGGCTCCTGGGGCTTTACCACAAACCGGTCCGCCCCCAGGCTCAGGGCGAATTCCTCGTCCTTCGACTCCGTATAGGTGGCGGTGTAGAAGACAAAAGGGATCCTCTTGAGTCTTTCGTTCGATTTCCATTCACGGCACAAGGAGAAGCCGTCCATGACGGGCATAAGGATATCGGTTATTATGAGATCCGGAGAAGATTCGAGGGCCGCGTCGAGCGCCTCCGACCCATTACGAGCGGTTGCAACGTCATAGTGGTTCCCCTTCAGCAGGATTTCGAGGTAATACAGGTTTTCTGCGTTGTCGTCCGCTACCAGGATTCTGGGCATAGGCAGGTATCCCCCCTTAAAATAGTCACGTCAGATGTTCAATGATCTGAAGCATAAAAGTATCCGGATTGATGGGTTTTTCTATGTATCCGGTGCAGCCGGCCTCGAGGGCCTTCTCCCGGTCCCCTGCCATGGCATAGGATGTCACCGCGATTATGGGAACATTCGCGAGAAGAGGGTTTTCCCTCAACGATCCGGCCACCATGTATCCGTCCATAAGAGGCAGTTGTATATCGAGGAGTATGAGTTCCGGCTTTATCGACGCGGCCAGGGCAATCCCCTCCCTCCCATCCCGGGCCTGAAAGACCTCATACCCGTGTGTTTCGAGGATAAAGGTCGTGAGGTAAAGGTTTTGCTCGTTATCTTCGATTACGAGAATCCTATTGCTCATTTTTCGCTCCTTTCCGAAGGCAGACTAAAGGTGAAGGTGCTTCCTTTGCCTACGGTGCTGTCTACCGTCAGGCTGCCGTTCAATAAGCTCACGAGACGGACGCAAATGGAAAGCCCGAGGCCCGTTCCCTCGTATTTGCGCGTCAGCCCTGTGTCGATCTGAAGAAAGGGCTTGAATATGTTCTCCCTGTCCTCTTCTTTGACGCCTATTCCGGTATCTTCAACGCTTATGCTCACCCCGTCGGGATTCCTCCGGCAGCTTACCGCCACATGTCCCGTTTCCGTGAATTTCACCGCATTATTCAGGAGATTGAGGAGGATCTGCTCTACCCGGCGCCTGTCGCTTATGATGACGCCCGCATCCGGGGAAACCGAGACTCTGAGCTCGATACCCTTCTTTTCCGCAAGGGGGCGAACGCTTCCGGCCACCTTTTCGATAGATCCCGTGAGGTCGAAGGGCTCCATCGCAACCTGGAGCTGGCCCGCCTCGATTTTCGAGATATCGAGTACATCATTGATGAGGGAGAGGAGATGGTTCGCGCTCGACCGGACCATTCCCAGTTGTTTTCTCTGCTCTTCGTTGAGAGGTCCCACGAGGCCCTGAAGGAGAATGCCGGTAAACCCTATGATAGAATTGAGGGGGGTGCGCAGCTCGTGTGACATGGTGGCGAGAAAGGCAGACTTCAGGCGATCTGCCTTCTCCGCGCGCTCTTTGGCGATCTCGAGCTCATCGAGAGTCTGCCTCAGCTCCCTCTCGGTAAGCACAAGCTGCGTGATGTCCACTCCGATGGAGAGGGTTTCCGCCACGGCGCCCTTTTCGTCAAAAATGGGCTTGTTCGTCCAGGCGACCCAGACCCGCTCGCCTGATTTTGTGATATTTTCATTTACATTACGGACGTATTCCTCAGGTCTTGCCGCAATCTCCCGGGCGAGGGCCGAGAGGTCCCGGCCCGTCGACTCCACGACGGGAACAATGGTGTCCACGAGGGACCGGCCGATTACCTCCTCAAGGGTGAAACCGAAGAAGTCTCGGGCGAACTTGTTGAAAAAGGTAATTGTGCCGTCCGGCAGCATCCTCAGGATTACGCTGTTTGCGCTCTCCACGAGATCGCGGTACCGGGCTTCGCTCCGGATGAGCCTTTCTTCGGTGTGAAGCCGCTCCCCGATCTCCTTCTTCAGCCGCCCGTTTGCCGCCTCGAGCTCCGCCGTGCGCTCCTTCACCACCTTTTCGAGATTTTCCTGATGTTCACGCAAGGCGGTTTCAATACGCTTATGGTCGTTTATGTCTCGAAAGGACGCAATCGATCCGTAAGGGACCCCTTCTTCTCCCACGAGCATGGAGGCTGCGCCCGAAATGTAACGCCCGAGCACCGGATTATACCGTTCTGCATAAAGGGTTCGCCCTTTTCTCGAAACCATCTCGTAGCCCTGCGGCAGGGGGTCCTCCTCGCCGCCGGCGAAATCGATAAGAATCGGCCGCGCCTCGCCCACGAGAGGCAGCGAGTAGCAGTAGTCTCCCTTGCCGAGCATATCCTCCTTGGAGACTCCACTCAGCTCTTCCATGGCTCGGTTCCAGACGATGACCCGACCTTCGAGGTCGATGGCCATGGTCGGGTCGGGCAGGAACTCCACCGTGTCGTAAAGCTGACGGCGTGCCGCAACGAGCTTCTCATTCGTCCTTTTTCGCTCCATGACGAGAGAGGAGATTAGAAGAGTAGTGATCGAT
This sequence comes from Syntrophorhabdaceae bacterium, assembly GCA_036504895.1. Classification (NCBI taxonomy): domain Bacteria; kingdom Pseudomonadati; phylum Thermodesulfobacteriota; class Syntrophorhabdia; order Syntrophorhabdales; family Syntrophorhabdaceae; species Syntrophorhabdaceae bacterium. The sequence goes on along the minus strand of DASXUJ010000044.1, from coordinate 20,407 downwards.
GTTATTGCGATGTAGGACTGGAAAAACAGGAGGGTGTCGCTGAAGGGAAAGCCGGGAAAGGGTGTGGGAGCCCTCACGATGAAAACAAGGGAAGTGATCATCACCACCGCCACCGCCACCGCCGCCTCGAACTGTCCGAAGCGAAATGCCGTAAGGATAAGGAATGGGATGATCAGATACATAAGGGGATAGCCCGTGAGAAATACCACCGCCTCCACTATCAGCAAAAGGAGAGCCAGGGCGACGACCTCTATGGCCCGGAGCCCGCTCCACCGGGTAGAACGGTGCATTTTCCATGTGAGAATGATGGGAGCAAAAACCATGATGCCCACCAGGTCTCCCAGCCACCACGTAAGAAGCATGGGACGGTACAGGGACCAGGAGCCGAGGGCGACGCAATAGGCCGTGCCCCCGATGAGGGCGGCCGCCGCGGTGCTGAGAAAACCGGCGAATACTACAAAGGCCATGGTATTTTTCGCATTTTCAAAGGGCCTTTCCCCGTCTCCGAACCGGTTGATGAGGGCGGCCCCTATCAAGGTCTCCAGGGTGTTGCCTGCTGCGGTAATGAGAGAGAGGAGCATGGCTGAAGGCAGCGAGAGGCCTGAAGAAAAGAGGTTGGACAGGTTTGCGGCAAAGGCCCCGAGAAAGATGCCGGGCCAGATGCGGCCGCCTAGGACAAGGTACGACCCCAGGGCCATTCCTGCGGCAGGCCATACGACACTGGCGTTGGTATGGGCGAAGGCAAGAGTTAAGCCGAGGCTCGCCGCAAGGTAATAGACGACTGCGACGATTAAAATTCGGACAAAGACTGCTTTATCCGCGGCTGCGGCCGGGCCGCTCGCATTCCCGCATACACTCTGATTATGCCTATTCTTATTCATGGGCAGTAGGGATCATAAGAATCCCTTGTCCCATTCTATCACCAAAGTCGAACTCTTCAAACAGAATTCTCTCACTCTCTTCCAACCGATCCAATTGAAATCGAAGGTCAAAAGAAAGCGGCCTTCCCGCCCGGCGGCATTCAAAGAAAAGAGCCGGGAAATCCCTTCAGCGCAGCATGGCAGAAATATGGTATAATACCAGGACGCGAAGGCAGAGGCATTGCCTCCTTCGCGCAAATGAAAATGCACATTTCAGGAGTTTAAGCCAGAGTGACCCAATATACGATAATCGCAACTTCCACATTCGGACTCGAGTCGGTGGTCGCCCAGGAGCTCAAGTCCCTGGGATACGAGGACCTCACGGTCGAGAACGGAAAAATATCTTTCGAAGGGGACGAGGGGGATATCGCCCGCTGCAATATTCAGCTCAGGACCGCGGACAGGGTACTGATCAAGATGGCTGAATTCAGGGCAATCGATTTTGAAGAGCTTTTTCAGGGGACGCGCAATGTCGCATGGGAAGAGATGATCCCTCATGCCGGGAAAATGCATATAGTCGGCAAATCGGTAAAATCGCAGCTTTTCAGCGTCAAGGACTGCCAGTCGATCGTAAAGAAGGCAGTAGTCGAGGCTATGAAGAGGAAACACCGGACCGACTGGTTCGAGGAGTCCGGCCCTGCCTATAAGATAGAGATCGCCATGCTTAAAGACGCGGCGACCCTTACTGTCGATACGTCGGGTCCCGGCCTTCACAGAAGGGGCTACAGGGAACGAGCGGGTGAGGCTCCGCTCAGGGAGACCCTCGCGGCAGCCCTTGTGATGCTGAGCCGCTGGAGACCTGAGCGGATTCTCGTCGATCCCTTTTGCGGCTCGGGCACCATTGCCATAGAGGCCGCTCTCATCGGCAGAAATATTGCTCCCGGATTAAAACGGTCTTTTGTTTCGGAAGAATGGCCTTCCATGCCTCCGGAGGTGTGGACAAGGGCGCGCGAAGAGGCCGCGAGCCGGATCAGGGATGGAAGCTTCAGGATCCTCGCTTCCGATAATGATCCCGAAGTATTGAAGACGGCACGGGAAAACGCGTTCCGTGCGGGAGTGGCCGATTCTATCGCCTTCCAGAAGCTTCCTGCGGAAGAGTTCAGGTCAAGGAAGAAATACGGATGCATAGTCTGCAATCCCCCCTATGGGGAGAGGCTAGGCGACCAGCGGGAAGTGGAGAGGCTTTATAAGGCTATGGGCAAGGTGTTCTCGGAGCTGGAGGGCTGGTCCGTCTTTGTCCTCTCCGCCCATCCGGAGTTCCAGCGTTTTTTCGGCCGTCGTGCCGACAAGAACAGGAAGATATTCAACGGCGACATACGGTGCTATTACTACCAGTACCTCGGACCTTTGCCGAAACTAAGAATTCAGGAGCATGTTACTCCGGGGATCGGGGAAAACCCCGAAGGGATACGCCCTCAGGAGTTCCCCCTCTAAATCTCTCTTTCTGCGGTTCAGCCCCCCGCTCTCGCGAGTTTCATTGACTCCACATGGGCGAGCCTTAGAGGCTCGGGCATTTTGCCTTTGGGGGTCCATTTAAGGTACTCCACCATCATTCTCTCTATAGTTATTCCGAAGCCCTGGGAAAGGAAAATAGGTTTCTTCGCGGTTTCGCTATTCACCCCGACCCCCGTGATCTTACCTTCCTGGGTTATATAGGTGAAGCTCGGGTCCCGGGAAAGAATCCTGTCATACCGACCTTTTATCAGTCGGCGGGCGATTCCCACGGTGGGGATGCGGTGGGTGAAGCCGATCACCGTGGCGAGACCGTAATTGTAGGGGTGGCAAATGCCGTGGCCGTTCAGGAAGAGAAGGTCCATGGGTTCGCCGTATACCAGGCGGGATACAATGGGCCCTTCCTTGAGGAAAAAGAGGGAGCTTACGTAAGCCCCTCTGGAGATTCCGCTGTCGGTCTTTATATCCGTTAATACTCCATTCTTATAGAGCGTAAGTGCCGAAAAGTACCGGTCATCCCTGTATGCCACATCGACAGCCCCCACAATTGAGATATCTCTGTTCTCATATGCCTTTTCCACCATTTTCCATAGGGTGTAAATAGGGTATATACCGAGTTCTCCGTCCATGTTTTACCGATAGAGATTATATTAATACAGCCGGCTCTCTTTGTATAATGGTTTTTGTGACGGGAAGGCTGCGGACGATGACATAAGCCCTCGCCCGCAATGCCTTATTTCCAATTATCCGTCTGGGGCTGCGGGATCTGATAGGACATGAGGTTCTGGATATATTTATCGAAACCGTCTGCACAGCCCCCTTCGAGCTTCGCGATCTCGGGGCGTATCTGCCTCATGGTGGATTCGTTGAGCACCACATCGATAGGGTAATTCATATAAGAAGTCCGCCGGAGGAGAGAATATGCCTGCCTCTGCTCTTTTGTGAGGGCGAGAAACCTGTCGAGCTCCCCGAGCATATAGTCCTTCTTCTCATCGAGGTACCCGTCCACCTGCATGAGGAGGTTCGGACTGTAGTCCCCGCAGGAGAAGTAGCTGTGCATCTCGTCGAGAGTGGCCACGAGAAGTCGTATCTCTTCCACCATCTCGTCGTCGCTCATGGGGACGAAGGTCCCATTCTCGACCAGCCGGTTCATGGGAGACATGGGATGAAGGGCGAAGGTGCGCACCCTGATGAAATCGGGCCTCACCTTGTTCAGGAGCTTTGCCGTCTCGATTGCGTGCTCTTTGCTCAGGGTCCGTCCTCCGACGCCGGGCATGATATATTCGGATAAAGATATGCCGGCCTCAACGACCTTCATGCCTCCCTCCACAATATCCTCGGGAGTAATGCCTTTTTTGATCATCTTGAGCACTGTGGCGGAGCCGCTCTCCAGTCCCGCATGGATTCTCGACAGGCCCGCTTCCCGCAGCTGTTTCAGCTCTTCCACCGTTTTTTTCCGAAGGGTGGGGGCGCGGGCGTATGTGGTTATCCGCGTGATGCCGGGAAATTTCTCTTTCAGATAATGGAGTATCTCCAGCACTTCCGTCGTAGGAAGGAGAAGACTGTCGCCGTCCTGAAGGAAAGCGGACTGAATATATGAGGCGTTACCGTATTGCCCAGCCATGGCGTCAATATCTTTTTTTACCTCTTCCACGGTCCTCTTTGAAAATTTCGTCCCTTTGTAGGCGGGACAAAAAAGGCACTGGTTCCATGGGCAGTTCCTCGTCACCCGGACCAGGAGGCTATTGGCCTCGCTAGGGGGCCTGATCACACCTTGTTCGTACATGTCTGTTCTCCTATATCTTTAGCTTTCTTAAAGAATATAATGATTTATGAGCATTTATTCAAGTATAACCTGATGCGGTCCGGCAAAGTTGGGGCCCTGAATGCTCACATCTGGCCGGGATTGGTGGGAGGTCGGCCCGGAAAATTACTTTGACCTCGCCCTTCCTTATAGTAGAATGGGAGAAGAAGAATGGAGGTTACCATGACGGGAAGTCGTAAAAAACGGTCGGTCAAATCGGGTTTGCCCCCCGGAAGCCTGGTACATATAGGCGAGGAGAAGGAGGGGGCCGTCACGATCAGACTCCTTTCCTTCGATGAGAAGGATGTCCGCGAACAGGACTGTACCTCGGTACAGGAATGCCGGTCCACCGAAGGGCAAGGGCGCGTCTCATGGCTTAGCGTGGGAGGCGTCCACAGTGCGGAGGTGATCGAAGGCATCGGCGACCTGTACCGCCTTCATCCACTTCTGCTCGAAGATATAATGAACACGGATCAGAGGCCGAAGCTCGAGGATTATGGCGACTATATTTTTATCGTGGTCAAGAAACTCTCCCTTAACGGTCCGAGTAATATGGTGCGGGCGGAACAGGTGAGCATCGTGCTCGGGTCCGATTATATCATCACCTTCGAGGAAGGGGCGCAGGAACTCTTCGCCGCCGTTCGGGAGGGCATCAGGACCGGCAAAGGGCGAATAAGGCGCATGGGAGCGGACTACCTGCTCTATGCCCTTATCGACACGATCGTTGACAATTATTTTGCCGTGACGGAACAGCTTGGAGAGAAGGTCGAAGTTGTGGAGGATGAGGTCGTCACCCGGGCGGGCGCATCTACGGTGAGGGATATCCATAATCTCAAGAGGGAGATGATATTTCTGCGGAGGTCCGTCTGGCCTTTGCGGGAGGTGGTGGGCAGCCTCGAACGGGGGGAAACCCGCCTTGTCTCGGACCAAATCTCGGTCTATCTGAGGGACGTCTACGATCACGTGATACAGGTCATGGACACGGTGGAGACTTACCGGGATATGATATCCGGGATGCTCGACATCTATCTCTCGAGCGTGAGCAACAGGCTGAACGAGGTAATGAAGGTCCTGACCATTATTGCCACCCTATTCATGCCCCTCACCTTTATCGCGGGTGTATACGGGATGAATTTCCAGCATATGCCGGAGCTCAAGTCTCCGTGGGGTTATCCCGCGGTCCTCATACTCATGGCGGCGGTCACGGCTTTTATGCTCCTCTATTTCAAAAGAAAAAAATGGTTTTGAAAATTATACCTTGATGAGCTGATACGCCTTTTTACCCAGGCCCATCTTTTCGCCGTGATCGATCTGAACACGCCAGTCGATCCGGGGGTAGAGGGCCCGCCATTTATCCTCCCCCGCCCCGCATGCGGCTTTGATGGCCGTATTGGGCATGGAGGCCTCCAAATTTATCAGGTCCGCCGACGCCGCGTCGATGGCGACAGGGTCGCTCGAGGCGAGAATGCCTATATCCCGTACTATGGCGGCATCATTATGTCCATAGCAGTCGCAGGCCGGGCTCACCTGGAGGAGAAAATTGAGAAAGAGCGATTTCTTCTCTTTTCCCTTGAGCGCACCCATGGCATATTCGACCATTTTTTTCTGAAATATATCGGGAGATTCGTTCCACTGTATCTCGATCGCGTGGTGGGGACAGACGATGATACATTCTCCGCACCCTATGCAGGCCTCGCCGCTGATCCATGCCTTTTTCGAATCGATGGAGATTGCCTGGGCGGGGCAGTAGTGGAGACAGAACCCGCAGCCCTTGCATGCGCTTTTGCCGATTACCGGCGCCACCGTACTGTGCTGGACGAGTTTCCCTTCCCTCGCGGCGCACCCCATCCCCACGTTCTTCAGGGCGCCGCCCATCCCCGATATCTCATGGGCCTTGACGTGAGTGACCACGACGATGCTGTCCGAATCGACGATGTCGGCGGCTATGCTCACTTCCTTGAGCGCCTCCCCCTCAATCGTCACCTTCGTGCTGTTTTTGCCCTTGAGGCCGTCGGCGATGATGAGAGGCGCGCCCACGCATGAATAGTCGAATCCATTCCGAATGGCCGTATCAAGGTGGCCTACGGAATCGCTTCTCGATCCGGTATAGAGGGTGTTCGTATCGGTGAGAAAAGGTCTTCCCCCCGCTTTCCTTATCCGGTCCGCCACAATACGAATGTATACGGGTCTCAGGAAGGCGGTATTGCCGAATTCTCCGAAATGAAGCTTTATTGCCGTTAAGTCCCTTTCTCTTACCTTTGTATCGATTTTCGTCCGATCCAATAATGACTCGATTTTATCGTAAATGTTTCTCTTCAATGATGTCCTTAAATCTGTGAAATATACCTTCGACATGGCGCCTCCTTTTTGCTTTGATTTGCAGCAAAATTATGTTAAGAATAAACGGGTTTGTCAACAGAAAGGAGGTTAGCGTCATGTTAAATCTTTCGGAAAAGCACCTGATGATTCAGAAGATCGCTGAGAAACTGGCAAAGGAAAAGGTTGCCCCAAGGGCAAAAGAAATAGATGCTACAGGCGCGTTTCCATGGGACCTCGTTGACATTTATAAGAAGCATGGTTTTCTCTATCTCATGCTGCCCGAGAAGTTCGGTGGTCTGGACGGAGATATCACCTCCCTTTGCCTTGTTATTGAAGAGCTTGCGAAGGTTTCCGGGACCGGTTCGCTCATCCCCCTTGCCCACAATGTGGGAATCATGCCTTTTATGGTCGCTGCCAATGACAAGCAAAAAGAATATATCTACGGTAAAATCGCCGAGCCCGACAAGATGAACCTTGTGGCCTTCGCCCTTACCGAGGCCGATGCGGGCTCCGACGCGTCTCACATGAGGACGAATGTGACGAAGGACGGCGACCATTTCTATCTGAACGGAAAGAAGTCAATGATTACAAATGGCGCGAGCGCGCAGTTCATCACGGTCTTCGCCACCATGGACCCCAAGCTCAGGACGAACGGGATTACGGCTTTTTTCGTAGAGAAAGATTATCCCGGCGTAATAATAGGGAAAAATGAAGAGAAGATGGGAATGGTCGGTTCGGACCTCTCCGAAGTGGTCTTCGAGAACGTGAGGCTCACAAAAGATAACATGCTCGGTGAAGTGGGGCAGGGCTGGGATATCGCCATGTCTACCCTCAATCTCTCGAGACCCGCGGTGGGTGCTCAGGCAGTGGGCATCGCCCAGGGCGCCCTCGATTTTTCAGTCGAATATGCATGGAAGCGCGTCCAGTTCGGTCAGAAACTCGCCGATTTCGAAGGCATCCAGTTCATGGTAGCCGATATGGCGACCCAGGTGGAGGCGGCGCGTGCCCTGGTGTACGATGCGGCCCACCTCCTCGACACCAGAGTCTTCGAGCGCGACAAGATGAGCGCCATCGGCGTGGATAAGCTTTCAGCCATGGCGAAACTCTATTCCGCCGACACGGCCATGAAAGTGACCACCGACGCGGTCCAGATACTCGGAGGCTATGGCTACACCAAGGAATATCCCGTAGAACGGATGATGCGCGACGCCAAAGCAACCCAGATCTATGAAGGCACGAACCAGATCCAGAGAATAGTGGTAGCGAGGGACATATTCCGGAAATTCATGGGCTAATAAAGGCAGTCTCTAGTCGCTAGTCTCTAGTCGTTAGTAAAAAAATAAATACTAAATGAGCTAAAATGGCTGTCGGTGTATAATAAACCCGGCAGCCATTCTTTATTATAGGTGTAATTATTGGTTGACTAGAGACTAGAGACTAGAGACTAGAGACTAGAGACTAGAGACTAGAGACTAGAGACTAGAGACTAGAGACTTCTCCAGCCTTTCCCTGAAAGGTTCCGGTATCCTCCGGGGTTTTCCGGTTCTGTCTACGCAGACCATTTTTGTTTCGCCTTTGGTGGTGATCCGTTCTTCCTTCATTATCTCGTGGCTAAGGATAAAATAGGAATTCTTTATTTCTTTGACGGTTGAGGTCACCTGGATCATGTCTGCATATCCGAGCTTTTCCCTGAGATCGAGAAAGGCGGTCTTTACCATTACATAGACATCGACCTTTTCCCATTCCGGCAGCGAGATTCCTATGGACAGGAGGTGCTCGAACCACGACTTCTCGAAAAACCGGAGATAATTCCCGTAATAGACCACTCCGCCCGCGTCGGTGTCCTGATAATAGATTTTGGTGGAATACATTTCTGTTTCATACCATCCCGGCACGGCCAGGTCAATAAAAAGCCGCTCAGACTTTCGGAGATGGGGCCTGAAGAGACCCGGCCGGAAGAATTTTATAGCCGAAAGGGCCTTGATATTTTCCCCCTCCTGCCTTATTTTAGATGTGCATCACGTGGGATACCTTAAAGAGAGAGTCCGGAGCGAGTCTATTCCGTTTCGGCGAATGGTGTCCAGCCTCACCGTCAATTCCGGAAAAGAGGAGGGAGGATGAAGGGTATAGAGATAAAGCCACAAATTTATTGGGTCGGCGCAGTCGATTGGGGGGTACGTGACTTTCACGGTTATATCACTCCCAACGGTACCACCTACAACAACTATTTTATACAGGATGAGTATCCCACCCTCGTAGACTGTGTGAAAGAGGATTTCACGCAGGAGACGGTGGAGAAGATCAAAAGCATCTCGAAGGTCTCGGGAATAGTAAATCTCGTCATTAACCACATCGAACCGGACCATGCGGGCGGCGTGGCGGCGCTCATGAGCCTTATCCCCAAGGCGGTTATCTATATCACCGAGCGGGGGAAGAAGGGGCTGGACAGGCATTTCGACACGTCGGGGTGGAACTTCAAGGTGGTGAAGAGCGGAGATACCCTCAATACCGGCAGGTACACTCTCCTCTTCCTGGAGACCCCAATGCTTCACTGGCCGGACTCGATGGTGACCTACGTGAAAGAGGCCAAACTCCTGATCTCCCAGGACGCCTTCGGCCAGCACCTTGCCTCATCTGCCCGTTTCGATGACGAATTTGTCGAGTGTGCCTCCATGTTCGAGCTGGAAGAGGCGGTGAAGGACTACTATGCAAATATCCTTATGCCTTTCGGCCAGCTCATAAAATCGAAAATAGCCGAGATCGTGAAAGCCGGCATCGAGATCGATATGATCGCCCCGGACCATGGGGTGATCTGGAGAAAAGATCCGGGAAAAGTCGTGCAGATGTATCTCGATATGGCGAACGGCAAGACAGACCTCAAGGTGGCCCTCATTTACGACACCATGTGGCATTCCACCGAAAGAATGACGGTTCCCATGATGCAGGGAATAAGGGACGAAGGCGTGGATTGCAAGGTCATAAAGCTGCGCGCCACGCCCATGAGCTCTGCGATCAAGGAAGTATGGAAATCAAGAGGTTTTTTGGTGGGGACTCCCACCATGAATAATGTCATGTTTCCGTCAGTCGCGGAATTTATGTACCACCTCGCGGGTTTGCGACCGAAAAACAGGATCGCCGGCGCCTTCGGAAGTTTCGGCTGGGGAGGCGGCGCGGTCAAGGAGGCGTACGAGGGATTTAAACGTATGGGCCTTGAAGTGAGCGAGCCCGGACTTCAGGTACTCTACAGGCCTTCCGCGGATGACGATACCGCCTGTTATGAATATGGAAGAGAATTTGCGAGAAAAGTGAAAGAATACCACAAGAAATTCTAGTATAAGAGGAGGCATGGATATGTGGACATGTACGATTTGCGGCTATCAGTATGACGAGGCGAAAGAGGGCAAGAAGTTCGAAGATCTTCCGGAGGACTGGACCTGTCCGGTCTGCAATGCGCCGAAGGATGCATTCGAGAAAACGAGTTAATTAATTTTAATCGAAGGCAGCGGGAATACTAAAACAGGGGAGGTCAAGATGTCAAAAACCGAGAATGACCTGAAAGAAGCGTTTGCGGGAGAGTCTCAGGCGAACAGAAAGTACCTTGCTTTTGCGAAAAAGGCTGAGCTTGAAGGATATAAGCAGGTGGCAAAACTCTTCAGGGCCGCCGCGGAAGCGGAGACGGTCCATGCCCATAACCACCTGAGGGAGTTGAAAGGAGTGCAGGCCACCAAAGATAACCTGGTCGAGGCGATCACCGGAGAATCATACGAATTTCAGAAGATGTACCCCGTCATGATCGAAGACGCGAAGGCGGAGGGAAACAAAGGCGCGGAGCGGAGCTTTACCATCGCCAATGAAGTGGAGAAGATCCATGCCGGTCTTTACCAAAAAGCCCTTGACAACCTGGGAAATAACGAGGAATACGATTACCATATCTGCAAAGTATGCGGATACACCCACGAAGGAGAGCCGCCGGACGTATGCCCTGTCTGCGGCGCCGGTAAGGTGGCGTTTTATAAAGTAGACTGAGGCGGACTGTCATGATCGGAAGCGGGGCGAGGCCCCGTTGAACATCACCGCCTTTCACGGGAGTCCCCGAAAAGGGGGCAATTCGGACCTGCTCCTGACCGCAACCTTGAAAGCCATAGATCCCGAGGCCCACAGGGTGAAGCTCTTCAGGCTGGGAGAGATGGATCTCAGGCCCTGCAGGAACTGCGGGGGCTGCGAGGCAACGGGCGTCTGTGTGGCGAAAGACAGTATGACGGAGATTTATCAGAGCATAAGGGAGGCGGATAGGGTAATCCTCGCCTCCCCTATCTTCTTTTTCGGGCTTCCGGCCCAGGCAAAGATCATGATCGACAGGTGCCAGGCCTTCTGGTGCGAGAAGTATCTCCTCAAGAAACCCATTCCTCCGGGCATTTACGGGAGAAAAGGCCTCCTTCTCCTCGTGGGGGGCATGAAGAAGGAGGCGGGCGCCCAATGCGGCAATACCACTGCAACGGCGTTTTTCAGATCCATAAACGTGCAGGAGCACGAATTCATGAGTTTCCTGGGTGTGGACGCGAAAGGCGCGATTCTCGATCATCCCACGGCAATGGTCGATGCCCTCAACGCGGGCAAGAAGCTCCTTCTATCGCAGTAAAGGGTCCTTCCCGCGGGTAACGTCAACACTTTTGTGTCAGTGAGAAAATGGGATACACTTCCTCCGTCTTGTTCTCGTACATGAAAATGGCATAAAGGATCCTGTCCATGCTCGTTTTATCACTGAATACCCCCATGGGCCTGGTCCTTCTACGTACCTCCTTAAACCTTCTCTCAATGTGGTTGGTTGTTCGTACCATCTTTCGAAAGGAAGGATCGGAGAATTGAAAACAGGTAAAGAGGTCGTCGATGTCGGTATAGAGGCACCGTACCGCAGAAGGATACTTCTCTTCCCACCTCTTCTTCCATCTCCCTGCCCATTGTCGTGCTTCAAGGATATGAGAGGCATTATAGATCTTCCGTAATCCTTCCTTTGCCTTATCCTGGTCTTTCTTTTTCACCTTATCCAGAATGTTGCGTACTTTGTGGGCCCAGCACCGCTGGACAGGAAGAGAGGGATAATGGTCGCTGAGTACGGAGAGGAGCCCCTTGCCTCCGTCCACGGAAACGACCTTGACCCCTTCCCCGGTGAGCCCCCTTTTGAAAAGATTCCGGAGGAAGCGGTCCCACTCAGAGCCGCTCTCGGAGGCGGCGAGGTGAAAGTCTATAACCTCCTTTTTTCCGTCATAACGTATGCCCAAGACCACAAGGACCGGCCTTTTTGCGGCCCCCATGCCCGTTTTCCTGGTGAGCACCACTCCGTCGAAGATGAGGGCTTTATAGGCATTGGAGAGCCTTCTCTTATGGAACGAGGCAACCTCCGTATCAAGGGTCTTTGCCACCCTGCTTACCGTAGCGGGGCTTACCTTCTTTCCTAAGATCGTCATGAGGGCTGCCCCTACCTTCCTGGTGGAGAGGCCGAGAAGAAAGCAGGAGAGGATGAGGCGGTCTACCTCTTTGCTTCTTCGTGCATAGGCTTCAATGACCGAAATGGGATTATAGGTCCTTGTCCGGGGGACTAAGACCAGTATATCCCCGAGCTCGGTCAGCACATGTCGGTGATAATTGCCGTTTCTTCTATCCGAGATTCCCTCCGGAAGACGGCCCAGGTAATCAGAAATGGATTCCTTCATCCGGTCCCGCAAGAAGACCCCTATGGCATTCCGTCCGATCTCACGGCATTCATCCGACCACCGGTCCTTATCCATTTCCTTTACCAATCTCATCGCCTGTGATAGATTCTTCACTACCAGTTGCTGTTTCATGGGGTATCTTCTCCTTGTCTACGTACTTGGCCGTGCAATGACAACGAAAGGTACCCCATTTTCTTTGGTGACACAAGAGATGATACATTACCCTCCCGCGCGATCATTTGACACCTGCCGGTCAGGCATAGTAAGACTTATCAATTGCAGTACAATCTCTTGCATGAATTAAGGGTTAATCCGATTTGATGGAAGGCGCAGGAAGAAATGGATGAGGGACCTTTACCTATCACCGAGCTTCAGGAGGGGGAAGAGGGGATAGTCTATCACCTGTCCGGCGGGAAAAGTCTCATGAGCAGGTTCGCCGGAATGGGCATAATGCCCGGCACCCGGATAAAAGTGCTTCGGAATAGCGGCAGGCTTGTGATCGTCTTCGCGTCGGATACCCGGATTGCCCTTGGTCATAATCAGGCTGCTTCCATAGAGGTAATCAGGGCGCATTTCCCGGAAGCACGGAAAAAGGAGAAAGAAGAAAGGGAGACCTTTCTTATCGCCCTCGCGGGACAGCCTAACGTAGGAAAATCGACGGTGTTCAATGTGCTTACCGGCCTCTCCCAGCACGTGGGAAACTGGCCGGGGAAAACAGTGGAGAGGAAGGAAGGGGTCTACCTCACGGACCGTAGCGAGATCAGGATCGTGGACCTGCCCGGGACCTATAGCCTGAGCGCATTTTCCGAAGAGGAGAGAGTAGCCCGTGATTTTATCATCCAGGAGCATCCGGACGCGATTATACTCCTTGTAAATGCCTCTGCCCTCGAGCGAAGCCTCTATCTTCTTTCCGAATTGCTCCTTCTCGGCCCTCCGGTAATCGTGGGAGTCAACATGACCGACGTTGCCGAAGGCCAGGGTATCCATATCGACGTGGATGCGCTACGCAGGGCCCTCGGAATACCGGTAGTCTATCTCGTCGCCACCAAGAACAGAGGCATAAAAGAGCTTATCTCGGATGCGGTAAGGCTGGCAAAACGGGAGCTTCCCTACAGTCCCGCCATGCCCGAAGTATCGGAAGATCACCGGCAGATTTATCATCGTCTCGCGGAGCTGATGGACGACCATATCTCGCCGCCCCTTACAAGCGGCTGGATCGCGATAAAGCTCATGGAGGGGGATCCCGAGATCGCCCGGCTTATGGAGGAGCTTGTCCCGGTGGAAGTGTGGGATGAGGTAATGTCCCTTCTCATCATGCACGAGGATGCACTCCGTGCGGTAGTGGGCGGGAGATATGACTGGATCGAGGACGTCACGCGGGCGACCATATCACGGTTCAAGAGAGGCCAGGTGCTGATCACGGACCGTATCGACCACCTCCTTACCCGTCCGGTGATCGGCATCCCGGTCCTTCTCGCCATACTGGGCATTATATTCGCCCTCACCTTTGAGGTCGGTTTCCCTGCCCAGAAGGGGCTTGAGTCCCTCATGAGCGGCCTCGGAAAATGGATTGACGGCTCTCTCTCTTTCGCTCCCGGCTGGGTGAGGGGGCTCGTGGTGAACGGGGTCATCGGGGGCGTCGGATCTATTCTGACATTTATCCCCCTCCTTATCATATTTTTTACTGCCATGGCCTTTTTGGAAGACGTGGGCTATATGGCCCGGGCGGCCTTCGTCATGGACCGGTTCATGCATATCATAGGGCTTCATGGAAAGAGCTTTCTTCCCATGTGCCTCGGGTTCGGATGCAATGTCCCTTCCGTGCTGGGGGCGCGCATTGTGGAATCTCGCCGTGCCCGTCTTCTCACCATATTTCTTACCCCCTTTGTGCCCTGCACCGGACGCCTCGCGGCTATGACCTTTATAGCGGCCGCCATTTTCGGAGAGAAGGCGCTGGCCGTCTCCTGGTCTCTTGTTGCCCTCAATATTTTCGCCCTCGGCATCGCGGGTATCATCATCAGCAGGCTCTTTCTTCGGGGCGAGCCCGTGCCTTTCATCATGGAGCTGCCCCTCTACCACAGGCCTGACCTCAAGGTGGTGAGCCTGGTGGTATGGAGCAGGACCGCGGCCTTCGTGCGGAAGGCCGGCACGGTGATACTGATTTTTTCCGTGGTCATATGGTTTCTCTCGAATTTCCCCGGTGGAACGATCGACACGAGCATCATTGCCTGGATCGGGCGTAAGGTGCAGTTCATTGGCGCCCCCATGGGTCTCGACTGGAGGATGATGGTAGCCCTGCTTTCGAGCGTGGTGGCAAAGGAAAATTCCATTGCGAGCCTCGGCATACTTTACAATGTGGGAGATCAGGGGTTGAGGACGGTCCTGCCTATGGTGGTCAACCAGTCTTCCGCCCTCGCATTTCTCGTAGTGCTCATGATCTTCGTGCCCTGCGTTCCCACCATTACGGTCATGAGACAGGAGATGGAAAGCTGGAGATGGTTTTCTTTCTCCATGCTCTTCATGTTGTGCCTCTCCCTGGCGTGCGGCATCGCGGCTTTTCACATAGCCCCTGTCCTCGGGCTGTAGTAAAACCCCGGTCATCCCTCTCCATCCCCGGGCTTTCGGCCCGGTTTCGCGGCTATTATTGTTGACACGGGAACGTCCGTGATATAAATTGAACACGTATTCACATGAACAAACGTTCATCAGAAAATTCGAAGAAAAAGATCCTCGAAGCCGCGTTCGATGTTTTTTCGCAGCATGGCTATCAGGGCACGAGCATGAGAACTATTGCGGCCAAAGCCGGCATCAGCGTGGGGGGACTTTACCTCTATTTCGAAAACAAGGAAGCCCTCTATTCGACTCTGATGGATAAGGTGCTCGAAGACCTCTCGGGGGAGCTCGAGGAGACGGTCGGCAAGATTGAGGACCCGGTCGCGGCCTTCAGCACTTTCGTACGCCTCAGGCTTACTTACGCGAAAAGGAACAGGGAGCTGATCATCACCAATACAAGAGAGCCCAGGCTTGCACTCGGAACGGATCTGCGGAAGCGTTTCTTTGAGAGGCAGAGGAGACTCATCGGTACACTCATCGACAGGGGCGTCAGTTCCGGCCATTTTACCGCCTGCGACAGGGATGAGACCGCGAAAGTCATCATGGGCGTACTGAGGGGATTTGTGTTTTCTCTCGTCGTGGATACGGAGAATCTTTTCTCTCCCGAGGAGTGCAGCCGCCTCATCCTGAACGGGCTTATGGTCCGGTCCGGGGACCCCTGCGGGACTTATCCCGGCGGATAAGCCCATGAGTCTTTTTCTGCTCGTCTTCTTCATTCTTTATGGAGCGATGCATGCCTACCTCCTGGTGAAGGTGCGGGCGATCTTCGGTCTTACCCTTCCCCTGCTTATCCCCTTTGCAGTCTTCATGCTCCTTATGATCGCCGGACCCGTCATCACCCGCGTCCTGGAAAGGGCGGGGATGGAAGGGCCTGCCTTTCTTGCCGCCTGGGTGACCTATCTCTGGATGGGTTTTCTCTTCCTTTTCCTCTCGGCATCCTTAGTAATCGAAATTGTCAGGTTTTTCCTCTACCTCGCCGGTTTGGCCGCCGGATGGGACAAGTCGCTCACTACGGGGATAGAGAAGACGGGGTTTTGGCTGGCCCTTCTCGCGGCCCTTCTTGTAGCCGGATACGGTTTTCTTGAAGCGGGACACGTGAGGATCGAGCACCTGGTAATACGGACCGATAAGATTCCGAAGGAAAAAGGCGAGCTCCGGATCGTGCAGATCTCCGATCTTCATCTGGGGCTCACGACGTGTGAGACTTGGCTCGACAAAATGTTCGCTGAAGTGAAAAGGCTCAATCCCCATATCCTTGTGTGCACGGGCGACCTTCTCGACGGCCGGGCGGAGTCCCTTCGGAGGTCCGCTTCAATGTTCAGGGAAATCGCACCTCCCTACGGAAAATTTGCCATTACCGGCAATCATGAATATTACGGGGGCCTGCCGAATTTCTCGCGCTTCGCCGACGATGCCGGGTTCCGCGTGTTGCGGGGGGAAGGTATCTCCATCGAGGGGGCCATCAACGTGGCAGGCGTCGATGACATTGCGGCAATCCCTTATCATCTCTATAAGGGGGTCGAAGAAAAAAGCCTGCTCTCAGGACTCGAAAAGGGCAGGTTCAACCTTCTCCTGAAACACAGGCCCATTGTCGACCCCACAGCCGTGGGGTTATTCGACCTGCAGCTCTCGGGCCATACCCACAAGGGTCAGATCTTTCCGTTTAACTATGTGGTGAAACGGTTTTTCCCGTATTTGACGGGCTGGTTCGATCTGGGGAAGGATTCGAGGCTCTATGTGAGCCGGGGGACAGGCAGTTGGGGACCGCCGATCCGGTTTCTTTCGCCTCCGGAGATTACGCTGATCGTGCTCGAGCCGGTTGCCCGGGCCGGGCAAATGACGGGTCAGGCCAGCCGGCACCCGGCGCAAAGCCCGTAGATATGCATGGTATGTCCCGTCACCAGGAAATTGTGGGCCAGGGCCAGAGCTTCCTGCAGCTCCTCTATCCGGGGGTCGAAGACTTCGATGGTCTTTCCGCAGCGCTGGCATGTGAGATGGTCATGATGGGCGTGGTCCACGTTATGCTCATACCTCGTCACTCCATCGCCGAACCGCACTTCCCGTGCAATGCCCGATTCCGCGAAAATTCTTAAATTCCGGTATACCGTGGCCTGCCCGATGGTCTTGTCCCGTTTCTTTACCGCCGCGGTCAGCTCTTCGGCGCTTTGATGGCCTTCGGTGTGGAGGAACTCGTGGAGTATGGTCTCCCTCTGAGCGGTCATGCGGAGTCCGTGCCGGGCAAGATAGTCTGCAAAAATAGCCTTTTCTTTCCTCATAATGGTAATGATTAACGATACCATCAGGATGTTTCACTGTCAAGAATAGCCGCGGCAGGGTATGGGCAAGGGAGGGCGGGGGCCGTGGAGTACATGGTTCTGGCCGCGGTAAAGCCTGGTCTCGGGACGTGTTGGATGAGGCTCATGGGAAAAGATCAGGGACCGGCTGGGGCGAAACCGTGTACGTGGTTGCGCTCCAGCCTGCAGGGTATGCCGATGAAGCCCCTGAAGCCCGTAAAAAGAAGTGACGTGAAAGATATCTTTATGGGCTGATCGCGGGATCAATTCCGGAAAGGGAAAATCTCCTCAAAATAGTTTATCGCTCACCATACGGAGTCCCATACCCACGAAGGTGGGTATCTGCTCGCTCCCGAAGATTCCGCCCCCCATGGTCAAATCCACCTGTACGCTGTCGCTCACGATATGGCGGAAGCCTGCCTGGTAGGCGCCCCCGGTCTTGCCCGCATAGGGGTCGTTATAGAAGACCTCCAGCACTCCGTGGAGCCCTCCTATCAAACGAATCTGGGTGCCCAGACCCCATGTGGCCACGGCCGCCGGATTGGTGGTGGAGATGCCGAGGTTGGCGTGGATGAGGACCTTGTCGTCGTCGAAGAGTGATTCCGTGGCCGCGAGAAAGACGAACTCGCTCCACTTCTCCTGCTTGAAATCGCCCTTGCCCCAAGGAGGGGAGGCGCCCACGGCGATCGCCATGCCGGGGTATCTGTTCTTCTTCGCCTCCCAGAAGAGATATTTAAACTGCATGAGAGGCCCCGCGACCCCATAGCTCCTGTTCGAATCCTTTTCGAGATTGAAGCCATTGGTGAATCCTATGGTGATCTCCGAATTTTTGGTGGACCCGAAGGCGAGGAGGTTCAGGTTCGAAAATTCGTCCTTGTCGTAACGCACGGACGTCTCGATCTGGGCCATGTGCTCTCCCACCACCCGGGCGTCATCCGTTACAAAAGGCCGCACCGCAAGGGCAGGGCGAGGCAGGACTGCAAGACCGGCACAAAAAACCATCATTAGAAAATAGAATCTTCCCATCTCTTCACCTCCCGGCGGCCTGGGCGGGCCGTCGTGAATCTTGCTCACGACTCATCTGAATGTAAAGGGGCACCGGCTGCGTTGGACTCATTCGACCTTCATCGACATTGCGGATCATAGCGCCTCCTTTGCGACGGCCCGGACCCTGCCGGCTTCCGCTAAGACAAGGCGGCTCAGGCATTCGCGGAGGCTGCAGATTCCGCATGAATGCAGCATTATGACGGGAATACGGGCGGACCGCGCCGCAAGGACCGCTTCGTTCTTGATCCGGTGCGAGGTCTTTCCCGTAAAAACCACAAGTGCATCGACCTGCCCGATGCGATCGGCCAGTCCCGCCTTCGATCTGGTGAATACCTTAAGCTCTACGCCGTGTCTCTCCGCCTCATCTTTGTAGCTCCTGTCGAGTCTGTCCATTCCTCCCACCAATGCTACGCACATAATGCCTCCTTTATGAGATTCAAATTTTCTCGATGCCTCGCGCCGGCCCTCTTCTCGGTCTATGTGAAAGTCGCAGCGGCGATAACGATAAGAATAACCATTATCATAACAATGTAAGAATATTGTTGCTCTCACCGTTTCGGGACCTCTTTCCCGCAAGAGCAGGAGCCGCATCCGGCGCAATGTCCCTTCTTTTTCCACAGGCTGCGATAGAGTATATATGCGGCGCCAGCCGCAATAAGAGCCGCCAATAATATGTCCGTAAATCCCATCTTTATCCTCCTATACCGAGCAGGCTTCCGCCCTGGTAGATTATTACCGAGACAACCCATGCGAGGACCATCTGGTAGGCAAAGGCAACACCGAACCACTTCCACGTGCCGAACTCGTGGCGCATCGCCACCGCCACCACCACGCACGGCATATAAAGAAGAACGAAAGCAATGAAAGAGTAAGCGCTCAAAGGGGTGAACGTCTTTTGAAGCACGGGCTGAAGGCCCTTGTTTTCCTCCTTTTCCTCAGTCGACATGGCGACGGTCCCGAAGGTGGAGAAGATGTTGCCGAATGCCTCCTTCACCGCTTTACCGAAAGAGACGGCGATTTGTGTGATCTCCTCTTCGAAGGTCGCCGATTTCTTTTCCTCCTCACTCGCCTTCACCGCGTATATCTCCCCCATGGCGCCCACCACGATCTCCTTGGCGATAATTCCCGAAAGCAGGGCCGATCCGGCTTCCCAGGTGCCGAAGCCCGCGGGGTGAAGGGCATATGAGATGACCCTTCCCGCCTTGCCGAGATAGGAGTCTTTCTTGTGCTCCACTCCCCAGGGCAGGTTCAGGAGAAACCACATGATGATCGAGACGGCGAGTATGTAGGTCCCGGCTTTGATGAGGAAATGCTTCCCCTTTTCCCATGTATGGATCGTGAGACTCGTCAAAGACGGCATTCGGTAGGGGGGGAGCTCCATGATGAACATGGGAGCTTCGTGAATGAAGAGGGTGTGCTTGAAGATAACCCCCATAAGCACGGCCAGGGCGATTCCCATCACATAGAGGGACCAGAGGACCGTGCCGCCATGGCCGGGGAAGAAAGCCCCGATAAAAATCACATAGACCGGGAGCCGGGCGCCGCACGAGATGAGAGGGATGAGAAGAGCGGTAAGGGCCTTGTCCCGGGGATTCTCGAGGGTGCGGGTAGCGTAGATGCCCGGCACGTTGCAGCCGAACCCGAGGAGCATGGGTATGAACGATTTTCCATGGAGGCCCACCGCGTGCATGGCCCGGTCCATCACAAAAGCGGCCCTCGCCATATAACCGCTCCCCTCGAGGAGGGTAATGAGGAACATCATGGCAAATATGACGGGCACGAAGACGATGACCGAGCCTACTCCCGCGATGATGCCGTCCGTGAGGAGCGCGGTCATCCACTGACGTGCCCCCGCGAGGGCCATGAGGGCCTCCGCCCAGCTCTTGAAGGGCCCGGAGATGAGGAAGCTCATCCAGTCGGCAAAAGGCTTGGAGATGTCGAAGGTGAGCTTGAACATGAGCCACATGGCCACGAGAAAGACGGGGATGCCGAAGAACCTGTGGAGGACTACCCTGTCGATCTTTTCCGTCAGCTCGATCTTCTCTCCTTCCGTTTTCGCCAGGATCTCCCTGGTGAGGCCGGCGGCCCGGGCATACCGCGCGTCGGCCAGAAGGGATTCGATATCGGAGTCGTGGGCGGACCCGAGATGGCCGAGGGCCTTTTCCACGGGCAGCCCTTTCTCGTAAGGAGCGATTTCTCCCCACACCAACTCATCCGCCTCCATTAATTTAAGAGAGAGCCATCTCA